>NZ_BDLP01000330.1:0-4788 GCF_001950415.1 Roseomonas sp. TAS13 | reverse complement strand
GGACCCGATGAGTTGGCGCTTGCTGATGCCGGATCGCGCCGGAGAGCCATGCTCTCCGGCGGGAGAGGCGGCGCCTCTCCCGCCGGCGGCCAGCCATGGAGCGCAACGCGGGAACGGCCGGGAGACCGGCCCTGGCATCAGCCGGCGGCCGTCGCGGGGTGGTCGAACCGGCCGTGGCGCAGGAAGTGGAGGCTCTGCCGGATCACTTCCGGGTGGCGCATCATCAGCGTGTGGGTGACGTGCAGCACGATGTGGTCGGCCATTCCTTCCACCCGGGTGCGGGCGACGCAGACGCTGCCGTCGTTCGGCCCGGGCAGGACGAACCAGGAGGCCAGGAGGTTCAGCGCACGATCGCCGGCGATGACGCCCAGCTCGTAATCCACCGGGCCGAGCAGCGCCGCGAGCGTAGCCTCCGGCGCGGTGACGAGCTGCGCCCCGGCGGGGCCGAAGACGCGGCGGTAGAGGGCCTGCCCGCACAGCAGGTCGGCCAGCTCGCTGCCCGCGTTGGGCGGGCCCAGCATCACCATGCGGCCCAGCGCCAGGGGGCGGTGGCGGGTGATGTAGGCACGCGCCAGCAGCCCGCCCATGGAATGGGCCACCACATGCAACCGGCCGCCGGGGCGTTGCAGGAAGGCTCCGGCCTCCTCGTGCAGGTCCTCCGCCAGGGCATCCAGCGGCTTGTGGCGCGCGTCGTAGTCGAGGTTCAGCGTCTCGTAGCCGGCGGCGCGCAGCACCCGCTCCATCACGGACATGGAGGAGGCGCGCCGGGCGATGCCGTGCAGCAGCAGGACCCGCTCCGGAATCGTGGTCGATGGATCTTGCGGGATGGGCGTCACGGGCGTGTGGCCGGCGGGTGCTTCAGCCAGCCGTGTCGCGGCCGGACAGCAGGTTCGCGATCCAGCGGGAGCCGTCATAGGCGTCGCAAAGGATCAGTGCCGCGATGGTCACGGGAATCCCGATGAAGGCGCCGGCGATGCCCCAGAGGAAGGACCAGAAGAAGACGGCGAAGAGCACGATGAAGGGCGAGACGGAGACCGCCCTTCCGGCCAGGCGGGGCTCGACGTAGCTGCCGGACAGGAACTGGATGGTGTTCAGGCCGAGGAAGACGGTCAGCGGCATTTCCCAGGAGTCGAACTGCAGGGCGGCGAAGAAGGTCGGGAAGACCGTCGCCACCAGCGGGCCGAGGAAAGGGATGTAGTTCAGCGCAAAGGCGATGAGGCCCCATTCCACCGGCAGGTCCAGCCCGGCGAGCAGGGCGAAGGCCCAGATGGTCACGCCGGTCAGCGCGCTCATCACGCTGCGCACCAGCATGTAGGTCTGCAGCTTCGAGGCCACCCGCGCGCAGGCGTCGAGCAGGCGGCGCCCTTCCCCCTGCCGGCCCATGGCGGCGAGCTTGCGGTGCAGGACCTCCACCTCCAGCATGCCCAGGATGGTGAAGACCAGCGTAACGGTGACGAAGCTCAGGAAGCCCTGGAGCTGCCCGGTCGCGGCCTGGGCGAGCCAGACGACCCAGCGCATGTCGAAATTCTCCGCCATCAGCCCGGCCACGGGAACGCCATGCCCTTCCAGCCATTCCGCTTGGCGGAAGTAGAGGGTCTGGAAGCGCGTCGCGTTGGCGATGACCCATTGCCCGATGCGCGAGAATCCCCAGGCCACCAGCATGGCGAGCAGCATCACCGCGACCAGGGCCACGACCAGCGTGATCACCAGGGCCAGCACCTGCGGCAGGCGCCGTTGCAGCAGGCGCTGCAAGGGCCAGACCACGGCGATGATGAAGAGCGCGAAGGTCGCGGGCACGAAGACCGAGGCGGCCTCGCGGAGCGAGGCGAAGACCAGGACCGCAGCGCAAAGGCCCGTCGTCACGCGGAGCACAGGGTCGCTCATGGTGCGCGAGAGGAAGCCCTGCCCGGTCTCCATGCGGATTCCTCTACCTGCAACCCTGCCATTGGGAAGGCACCGGGCGGATTGTCAATACGCCCCCGGCACGCTTGCCCGGCGGCGGCGGCGGGTTGCAGCATGGCCGGCGACGGCCGGCAGCGTACCGATTCGGGTTGGCTGGTCAGCGGCGACCCGAGGCATGGAGGCGCGCCGGTGCCGGCATTTCCGATCAGGCTTTTCCGCAGGAGCCTGTACATCCTCCTCGGGGCCCTTCTGGCGGCCTTCGCGCTGCGCGTCTGGCAGGTCCAGAGCGGCCCGCCGCTGCGGACCTGGCATCTCTACGTGCCCAGCGAGCTGCGGGCCGGAGAGATCGGGAAGACCGACTGGGCCGGCTATCTGGCGGCGGAGCGGCGCGTCTTCGACTCCGTGCGGCAGGAGGTGATGCAGAAGCTGGAGCCGGAGGAGCGCACGTCGCTCAACCGCTATTTCGAGGGCAGCCCCATCTATCCGCCGCACTTCCGACAGGACTGGAACCATTCCTACGTGCTGGAGCCGGGCGGACCGCCGCGTGGCGCGGTGGTGCTGCTGCACGGGCTGACCGACGCGCCCTACAGCCTGCGCCATGTCGGGCGCTTCTACCGCGCCCACGGCTATGTCGCCATCGGCCTGCGCCTGCCGGGGCATGGCACCGTGCCGGCGGCGCTGACCGACGTGACCTGGGAGGACTGGATGGCGGCCACGCGCCTCGCGGTGCGGGAGGCGCGGCGGCGCGTGCCGCAGGGGCCGATCGAGATCGTGGGCTTCTCCAATGGCGGCGCGCTGGCGATGAAGTACGCCATGGAGGCGCTGGACGATCCGAAGCTGGCTCGGCCGGCGCGGCTGGTGCTGATCTCCCCCATGGTGGGCATCACCGAATTCGCCCGTTTCGCCGGGCTGGCGGGATTGCCGGCCCTGCTGCCACGCTTCGCCAAGGCGAGCTGGCTCGGCATCGTGCCGGAGTTCAACCCGTTCAAGTACAACTCCTTTCCGGTCAACGGCGCGCGCCAGTCCTGGCGGCTGACGCGGGCGTTGCAGGAGCAGGTCAGTCAGCGCGCGCGCGAAGGGCGGCTGGAAGGGCTGCCGCCGGTGCTGACCTTCCAGTCGGTGCTCGACACCACGGTCAGCACGCCCGCCGTGCTGGATGCGCTCTATGCCCTGCTGCCGGCCAATGGCAGCGAGCTCGTGCTGTTCGACCTCAACCGCAACAGCAAGCTGGGCATCCTGCTCAGCCCAAATTCGGAAACGGCGCTGGAGCGCCTGCTGCCGCCTGGACCGCGCCGCTACCGCACCGTGGTTGTCACCAATGCCGCGCCGGGACAGGACGCCATGGTGGCGCGGGTGACCGGGCCGGGGAGCACGGAGACGCGGGTGGTGCCGCTGCGCGAGACCTATCCGCGCGACGTCTATTCCCTTTCCCACGTCGCCTTGCCCTTCCCGCAGGGCGATTCACTCTATGGCCAGTTTCCCGATCCGGCCGACGAGGATTTCGGGGTGCATTTCGGGACGATCGCGCCAAAGGGGGAACGCGGTGTGCTGGCGGTCAGCCTGGATGCGCTGATCCGCATGTCCTCCAACCCCTTCTTCGACGAGATGCTGGAGCGGATCGGTCAAGGGCTCGGCGCGCCGCACTGAGAGCGACTGGCCGGGGCCGCGTTCCCCGCTGCGCCGGCCTTCCGGCGCTCAGCCCGCTGCCGGCACCATGACCTCGCGCCGCAGGGACTGGAGCAGCGAACCCGCCAGATCCACCATCGCCTCGCGGACCAGGGTGCCGCGCGGCACATCCACGAGAAGCGGCTTGTTGGCGGCGAGATAGAAGGGCGCCAGCCCTTCCGCCTCGGCGGCGGGCAGGAGGAGCGGCGTGCAGTCCGTCATGATGTGGTGGTGGCCGCCCATCTCCAGCACCTCGCCGGCCCGGAAGTCGCGTTCGGTGCGCGCCACCATCACCGCATGGACACGCTGCGTGTCGCTGCCGGAGGCGCGGCCATGCCCCGCCGCGGAAAGCAGCGAGACGGGCGTTTCCAGCCCCATCCAGTGATAGGGCAGGAAGAGGCAGGCATAGCGCGCGTTGCGGCTGACCAGATGGCCCTTGCCGCGCAGCATCTCCCAGACCGGCCGGTCGCCCGCCCGGACCACGACGAAGACGCCGCCACCGAAGCTCACCTCCTCCGGCCGGCGCAGGCAGTTGAACACGTCCACAACGCCGGTGCGGCCGAGGATGCCGCCTTCCTCGCGCGGGATGAAGACATCCGCGAGCTCGGTGATGCGGCAGAGCGGGTAGCTGAGCTCCGGACGCGAGGGCAGCAGGCCGGTGGAATTGGCCACCACGTTCATCTCGCAATAGTCGGGCGTGGCGCTCTGCGGCAGCCCGGCGAGCGCGGCGGAACGGCGCGCCAGCGTTTCCGCCACATCCTCGCCCAGTATCCACAGATCCGCCAGGGCGGGCGCCTCGCCTTGCAGTTCGGCGCAGGTCACGACGCTGGTGGCGTGATCGAGGACGAAGTCGTACTCGCTGGACTTGCCGGCGGCGACGACCTCGAAGCCCAGCAGCCGCGCCCAGGTGACGAGGCCGATCAGGTTGCTCGGCTGGTCGCCATCCGCCGTGGTGTAGACGAGGCCCCGCTCGACGGCGAGCCGGTTGAGATGCGGCCCGACGACGGAATCCACCTCCTTGCTCACCATGGCGACATGCGTGCCGCGGCGGATCGCCTCCAGCGCCATGCGGGCGCCGGCCTCGGGCTGGCCTGTGGCCTCCACCAGGATGTCGTGCGGCACGGCGCCCAGCAGGGACTGGTCGCGCAGCACCACGATCTGGCCGGCGGCGGCGGCCTCGCGCGCGCCGTCCGGCGTATCGCAGATCCGGGCGGCACCGGC
>NZ_BDLP01000329.1:0-4810 GCF_001950415.1 Roseomonas sp. TAS13 | reverse complement strand
GGGGGGGGAGGGGGCGCTGGAAGTGCGCCTCTGGCCCGCCACCCGCCTGCCGGCCGCCGCGTCCCTTTCCACGCCCGCCGCAACCGAGGCTCCGTGATGTCCCGTCCCCACCTGCTCGAAGCCCTGCGCGAACGCGTCCTGCTCTGCGACGGGGGCATGGGCTCGCGCGTGCAGGCCCTCACCCTGGATGTCGAGAAGGACTACTGGGGCAAGGAGAACTGCACCGAGGTGCTGAACCTGTCCCGCCCCGAACTGGTTCGCGAGATCCATCGCGGCTACTACGAGGCCGGGTCGGACATGGTGCTCACCAACAGCTTCGGCGGCTCGCCGATCACGCTGGAGGAGTTCGAGCTCGGCGACCGTGCCTTCGAGATCAACAAGCTCTCGGTGGAGCTGGCGCGCGAGGCGGCGGAGAGCTTCGCCGATGGGCGCCACCGCTGGGTGATCGGCGATATCGGCCCGGGCACCAAGCTGCCGAGCCTGGGGCATATCGAGTACGACCGGCTGGAGGCCGCGCTGCTGGAGCAGTGCCGCGGGCTGATCGCCGGCGGCGCCGATGCGCTGCTGACCGAGACCAACCAGGACACGCTCTTCATCAAGGCGGCCGTCAATGCGGCCAAGGCGGCGAAGCGCGAGGCGGGCAGCGACATCCCGATCTTCGTGCAGGTGACGGTGGAGACCACCGGCACGCTGCTGGTCGGCCCCGACATCGCCGCCGCCGCGACGGTGATCGACGCGCTGGACGTGCCGCTGATCGGCCTCAACTGCGCCACCGGCCCGCAGGAGATGGCGGAGCATGTCCGCTACCTCGCCGGTTCCTGGCGCGGGCTGATCTCGGTTCAGCCGAATGCCGGCCTGCCGGAGCTGGTGGACGGCAGGACGCACTACCCGTTGGGCGCAGCGGAGATGGCGAGCTGGATGGAGCGCTTCGTCACCGAGGACGGGGTGAACCTGATCGGCGGCTGCTGCGGCACCTCGACGCCGCATATCCAGGCGCTGGACGCGATGCTGCGCCGGCATGGCGGGGCTTCGCACCGGCCGGTGCCGGTGCCGCGCAAGCCGGTCTGGGTGCCCTCGGTCGCCAGCCTCTACGGCGCCACGGCGCTGCGGCAGGAGAACGCGTACTTCTCCATCGGCGAGCGCTGCAACGCCAACGGTTCCAAGGCCTGGCGGGAGCGGCAGGCGGCGCATGACTGGGATGGCTGCGTCGCCATGGGGCGCGAGCAGGTGGCCGAGGGCTCGAACTCCCTCGATGTCTGCACCGCCTTCGTCGGCCGCGACGAGATGGCGGAGATGAGCGAGGTGATCCGCCGCTTCACCGGCGCGGTGAACGCGCCGCTGGTGATCGATTCCACCGAGACCCCGGTGATCGAGGCCTCGCTGAAGCTGCATGGCGGCAAGCCGATCATCAACTCGATCAACTTCGAGGATGGCGAGGGCCATGCGACGGACCGCATGATCCTGGCCAGGAAGTTCGGCGCCGCGGTGATCGCGCTGACCATCGACGAGGTCGGCATGGCGAAGACGGCGGAGGACAAGCTCCGCATCGCCACGCGGCTGGTGGAGTTCGCCTGCGACCGGCACGGGCTGCCGCAGTCGGACCTGATGATCGACCCGCTGACCTTCACCATCGCCACCGGCAACGAGGACGACCGCAAGCTCGGCCTCTGGACGCTGGAGGGCATCCGCATGATCCGGGAAAGGTTCCCGGACATCCAGATCATCCTAGGCCTGAGCAATATCTCCTTCGGCCTGAACCCGGCGGCGCGGCATGTGCTGAATTCGGTCTTCCTGGACCATGCGGTGAAGGCGGGGATGACCGGCGCCATCGTGCATGTCAGCAAGATCAAGCCGCTGCACCTGATCCCGCCGGAGGAGGTGAAGGTCGCGGAGGACCTGATCTATGACCGGCGCAGCGAGGGCTACGACCCCTTGCAGAAGCTGCTGGAGCTGTTCGCCGGCCGCAAGGCGGCCGACATGGGCGCGCGCAAGAAGGCCGAGACCGTCGAGGGACGGCTGAAGGAGCGGATCGTCGATGGCGACCGCAAGGGGCTGGAGGACGACCTCGCCGCCGCCATGGCGGCCGGGCACACGCCGCTCGCCATCATCAACGAGCTGCTGCTGGACGGCATGAAGACGGTGGGCGAGCTGTTCGGCGCCGGCAAGATGCAGCTTCCCTTCGTGCTGCAGTCCGCCGAGACGATGAAGACGGCGGTCGCCTATCTCGAACCGCATATGGAGCGGGCCGAGGGGCAGGAGAAGGGCACCATCGTCCTCGCCACCGTGAAGGGCGACGTCCACGACATCGGCAAGAACCTTGTCGACATCATCCTGACCAACAACGGCTACAAGGTCGTCAATCTCGGCATCAAGGTTCCCTTGCAGCAGATGATGGAGGCGGTGAAGGCGCACCGCGCCAATGCCATCGGCATGTCCGGCCTGCTGGTGAAGTCCACCGTGGTGATGCGCGAGAACCTGGAGGAGATGGCGCGCCAGGGGCTGGAGGTGCCGGTGCTGCTCGGCGGCGCGGCGCTGACGCGCAACTATGTCGAGGATGACTGCGTCCGCGCCTATGCCAAGGACGGGACGACGGGCCGTGTCGCCTATGCCCGCGATGCCTTCGACGGGCTGCACCTGATGGACCGGGTGATGGGCAACGACTTCGACGGCTATCTCGCCGCCCTGCAGTCGCGCCGCGCCGGCAAGTCGAAGAACGAGAAGCGCACGCTGGGCGTCGCGGACCCGCGCGGCTTCGCGCCCGTGGATGTCAACGAGGCGCAGGCGCGGCGGAAGCGGGTGACGGAGGGCGAGGCCGTGCCCGCGCCGCCCTTCTGGGGTGCCCGGGTGATCGAGGCGCCGCCCAAGGCGATCATCCCCTTCATCAACGAGCGCTCGCTCTACCAGTTCCAATGGGGCTTCCGGAAGCAGGGCCGCTCGCTGGAGGATTTCCTCGGCTGGGCCAAGCAGGAGCTGCGCCCGGTGCTCAAGCGCATGCTGGCGCTGACCGAGGCGGAAAGCATCCTCCATCCGCAGGCCATCTATGGCTACTGGAAATGCGCCGGGCAGGGCAACGACCTGATCCTCTTCGAGGAGGACGGCGTGACCGAGGCCTGGCGCGTCACCCTGCCACGCCAGCCGAAGCAGGATGGCGAGTGCATCGCGGATTTCGTGCGCGACGTGCAGGAAGGGCCGGAGAGCCGCGATGTCATCGGGCTCCAGGTCGTGACGGTGGGCCAGAAGGCCTCCGACGTGGCGCGGGAGTGGTTCGAGGGCAACCGCTACCAGGACTACCTCTACCTGCACGGCCTGTCGGTGGAGATGGCGGAGGCGATGGCGGAATACGTCCACAAGCGCATCCGTGCCGAATGGGGCTATGCGGGCGAGGATGACCGCGACATGGACCGGATGCTGCAGCAGGGCTATCGCGGCGGCCGCTATTCCTTCGGCTACCCGGCCTGCCCGCGGCTGGAGGACCAGGAAGGGCTGCTGAAGCTGCTCGGCGCGGAGCGGATCGGCGTGAGCCTTTCCGATGAGCACCAGCTTCATCCGGAGCAGTCAACCTCTGCGATCGTGTTGCACCACCCCCGCGCGAAATACTTCTCAGTCTGACCGGGGACGGGCTATGCCCGCCCTATGTCGCTCTCGCTGACCGAACGCACCGCCTGGACCAGCCTGGCTGTGGGCCTCTTCGTGCTGTCCCTGAAAGGGGTGGCCTGGTGGATCACGGGCAGCACCGCCTTCTTCGCGGAGATGCTGGAGACGGTGGTGAACGTGGCCGCCGCCTCGGCCGCGTTGATGGCCGTGCGCTATTCGGCCATGCCGGCGGACGACAACCACCCTTATGGCCATGCCAAGGCGGAATACTTCTCCGCCGTGCTGGAGGGGGCGCTGATCGTGGTCGCGGCCACGCTGATCCTGCAGGAGGTCTGGACCGCCTGGCAGAACCCGCGGGCGCCGGACCGGCCGATGATCGGCCTGGTGCTGTCCATCGCCGCGGCGCTGGTGAACGTGGTCTGGGCGACGATCCTGCGCCGGCGTGGCAAGCGGCTCGGCTCCCCGGCCCTGGTGGCCGATTCGCACTACCTGATGGCCGATGTCGTCACCTCGGTCGGGGTGGTGATCGGCGTCTTCCTGGTCACGGTGACGGGGCTGCTCTGGCTCGACCCCCTGATGGCGGGCGTGACGGCGGTGATGATCCTCTTCTCCGGCCTGCGCCTGCTCCGCGAAAGCGTCGGCGGGCTGATGGACGAGGCCGCGCCGCCGGAGCTGGTGGCGCAGATCCGCGAGCATGTTTCCGCCAATGCCACCGGGGCGCTGGAGGCGCATGACCTGCGCACCCGCCGGGCCGGGCGCTTCACCTTCATCGACTTCCACCTCGTGGTGCCCGGCGGCATGTCGGTGGACGAGGCGCACGGCATCTGCGACCGGATCGAGGGCACGCTGAAGCAGGAGCTCGGCAACGTGGTGATCTCGATCCATGTCGAGCCGGACGGCAAGGCCAAGCACAGCGGCGTCGTGGTGCTGTGAGCCGGTGGTGCTGACGGGCGCCGGCCCTTCGCCATGAAGGCGGCGCGTCCCGTTGCGGAAAAGGCCGTGCGGCCGTTGCGGCCCGGGGCACGGCCCCTGCGCCGGACCTTCGGCCGGGCGCCGGCCTGGGCGCCGCCGCTGTCGCTGCTGCTGCACGGCGCCGCGCTGGCGGCGCTGCTCGGGCTGCTGGCGCCGGAGGCGGTGCACGAGCCGGTGCGGATGACCGGCATCCCCCTGGTCCTGTCTCTTGATCACATCTACGCACAGCTCCACCGTAAGGCGA
>NZ_BDLP01000328.1:0-4816 GCF_001950415.1 Roseomonas sp. TAS13 | reverse complement strand
GTCGATCAGCGCCGCCAGCCGCACCAGTTCGTGCCGCCCATCGATCATGTCGACCAGCCGCGGCCGCAGCAGATCGGCCTGTTCCGGCGGGCGCGGGCGGTGCTTCATGCCCACAAGATTCGCAGGGTTTGTCGTCGAAAACAATCGAACCCTGCAAATCCAGGTCGCCGAGCCCGGAAAATCTCACAGCTAGATCAGTGCCTTACGAGTTATTCAAGGCCGACTTATTATGGCTTGTCTTCGGTTTCACAAACACACGCTGGAATTTTCTGACTTATTGAACCAGGCTGTAATCAAATGGGAGATCATTCTGTGATGCGATTTTTATACTATCACAGTTGTCTGGATGTATTGGAGCGAACTGCTGATGAGCAATGCGTCCATGATAGGATATAGCCATTGTTGCCACCTCAGCCGGGTCGCGAGCACATGAGTTTTCAGAATTACAATGTTGATCAAGTATTTGGTGTTAGCACCGACATTCTGAGGCCTTCTTATGTTGACCGGGGCCACCTAGATGCACGGTTAGCTCGCCTCCTTGGACGTAACACACATATAGCTCTACGGGGTGAGTCTAAATGTGGAAAGTCCTGGTTGCGGCAACGGGTTGTGCCTAATGCAATCATCATTCAGTGTCGTTTGAATAAGACTGTGAGGGACCTTTACACTGATGCTCTCAGTCAGCTAGGTCTGCAACTTGTGAAGGAAACAACATCTACGAATGGTTTTGTGGGGCGTCTTCAAGCCACTGGCGATCTTGGAATTTCTGTCCTTGCTAAGCTGTCCTTAAATGTGAGCGGTGAGTTCAGGCGAGATAGTAGTGAGAAAAGCATTCCAGTTGGGCGCGATCTAGATGACCTTCGCTTCGTTTCTGAAATTATAATTGCCTCTGGCCGTCGACTCGTGATTGAGGATTTTCACTATCTTGCTCCCTCTGAAAGGCGGGCTTTTGCACATGATCTTAAAGCTCTCTGGGACTATCGTACATATGTTGTTATTATCGGCATTTGGGCGGAGAATAATCTGCTGCTTCACCTTAACCCGGATCTGACCGGTCGCATCGAAGAGGTGTCTATCTATTGGTCTGCGAGTGATCTTGAAAAAGTTGTCGAATGCGGCTCAAGAGCGCTTAATATTGAAATTGAGAGATCAATAATAGATCTTCTTGTTCAGGACGCTCATGGTACCGTTGGAATTTTACAAAAACTCGTGCTGGCTTTCCTGGACGAGCACGGCATCATCGAAACAAAAAGGCTTAAGACTTTCATTGGCAGCAGAGATAAATATGAGTCGGTTGCGATGGATTATGCGGACCAGCTTAATGCGCTATACCAGACGTTTGCCTCGCGTGTAACGGGCGGTATTAGAAAACGGCAAAAAAGCACAGGTATCTACGCTCACATGCTTGCCGTGGTCATGGATGCGGAGGTACAGAAGCTGACCGAAGGTCTAAGTACTGACGATATATTCCAGGCTGCTCACAGTCGTGAACCTCGCATTCAAAAGGGAAATCTTCGCCAAGTTCTGCAGCGTATTGACGGTATCCAAGTAGATGAAGATGGGCGCGGCTTGATCTTAACATATGACGCGAATAAAGACGAAGTATTTATAGTAGATAAGCAGTTATTCTTTTATCGTAAATATGCGACGGCTCGTTGGCCATGGGAGCGTATCATCGAGCAAGTTAATGAAAACGGTGGAGGCTATGAGGCAGAAAATGAAGTTAGCGCTATTTGATTTAGTGTGCAAAAAATGGGGCGCGATTTATTCTAAGGAAAAACACAATTTTTTAAGGGCACATTTCTGCTTAGGTCTATTGTTATTTCTGTTTCTTAATTGAAAGTCCAGGAAACTCAGTTTCCTGGCGGATAGGGGGTCTGGGGGCAAAGGCGGAGCCTTTCCCCCAGGGGCCACCCCGAATCGCCCCGTCTAACCACCCCCATCCTCGAACGCCTCCAGCATCCGCTCCGGCGTCACCGGCGCATCCAGCCGCCCCACCCCCGCCGCATCCGCCAGCGCGTTCCACACCGCCGTCGCCAGCATCAGCGGCGGCTCCCCCACGGCCTTGGAGCGGAAGATGGTGTCCGCCCGGGCGGGGGCATCGGCGAGGAGGCGGACCTCGAAGACCTCCGGCACATCGCGGGAGCCGGGGATCTTGTAGGTGGAGGGGCCGAGGGTGCGGAGGCGCCCTTGCGCGTCCCACCAGAGCTCCTCGCAGGTAAGCCAGCCCAGGCCCTGGACGAAGGCGCCCTCGATCTGGCCGAGGTCCACGGCGGGGTTGAGGGAGCGGCCGCAATCCTGGACGAGCCAGGCGCCGGTGCAGCGGTGCTCGCCGGTCAGCGTATCCACCTCCACCTCCGCGACCGAGGCGCCATAGGAGAAGTAGAAGAAGGGCTCGCCGCGCATGGCGACGGGGTCCCAGCTCAGGCCGGGGGTCTTGTAGTGGCCGGCGGCGGAAAGGGAGACGCGTTTCGCGTGGCAGAGGCGGGCGAGCTCGCCGAAGCCGAGGCGGTGGTTGCCGGCGCGGGCCTCGTCATCGGTCAGGGTGATGTCGGCGGGGTCCACGGACCAGTGCTCGGCGGCGGCGGCGATCATGCGGGCGCGGATGGCGGTGGCGGCGATCTGCGCGGCCCAGCCGTTGAGGTCGGTGCCGGTGCTGGCGGCGGTGGGGGAGGTGTTGGGGACTTCCGCCGTGCTGGTGGCGGTGATGCGGACGCGGGAAAGGGGGACGCCGAAGGTTTCGGCGACGATCTGGGCGACCTTGATGAAGAGGCCCTGGCCCATCTCGGTGCCGCCGTGGTTCAGGCGGATGGAGCCGTCGGCATAGACATGCACGAGGGCGCCGGCCTGGTTCATGCTCTGGACGCCGAAAGAGATGCCGAAGGCAAGGACGAAGGAGCCGAGGCCGCGGCGCTTGTAGGGGTGGGCGGCGTTGAAGGCGTCGATGGTGGCGCGGCGGGCGTCCCAGCCGGAGAGGGATTCGGCTTCGGCCCAGACGCGGCGGATGAGGTCGCCTTCCAGGGTCTGGCCATAGGGGGTTTTGTCGTTGTTCTCGCCGCCGGCGAAGTTGCGGGCGCGGACGGCCTCGGGGGTGGAGCCCAGGGCGCTGGCGAGGTGGCGGACGACATCCTCCGTCAGCAGCACGCCCTGGGGGCCGCCGAAGCCGCGGAAGGCGGTGTTGCTGACGGTGTTGGTGCGGACGACGCGGCCGTCGATGCGGATATGCGGCACGTCGAGGGCGTTGAGGGCGTGGGTGACGGCGCGGAAGACGACGCCGGTGGAGAGGTCGAGGGTGTGGCCGCCATCGGCGACCATGAGGGCGTCGAGGGCGAGCAGGCGGCCCGTGTCGTCGAAGCCGGCCTTCCAGCGATAGAGGAACGGGTGGCGCTTGCCGGTGGCGGCCATGTCGGCCTTGCGGGAAAGGCGGAGCTTGACCGGGCGGCCGGTGCGGTGGGCGGCGAGGGCGGCGGCGGCGCCGACCCAGGAGGCGTTGCTTTCCTTGCCGCCGAAGCCGCCGCCCATGCGGCGGGTCTGGACGGTGATGCGGTTGTAGTCGCAGCCGAGGATGCGGGCGGCGATGTGCTGCACCTCGGTCGGGTGCTGGGTGGAGGAATGGAGGGTGAGGTCGCCGTCCTCGCCGGGGATGGCGAGGCAGATCTGGCCTTCGAGGTAGAAGTGTTCCTGCCCGCCGCAGCGGAACTCGCCGGAGAGGGTGCGGGGGGCGGTGGCGAGGGCCTGGTCCACGTCGCCCGTGGTCATGACCATGGGGGGGAGGAGGAGGTCGCCCGCCTCCAGCGCGGCCTCGATGGAGAGGACGGGGGGCAGTTTCTCCACCTCCGCCGTGACCGTCTTGGCGGCGGCGATGGCGGCGTCGCGGGTGGTGGCGACGACCATGCCGAGGGGCTGGCCCCAGTGGAGGATCTCGCTTTCCGCGAAGAGGTGTTCGCCCGGCTTGTGGGCGGGGGAGATGTCGTTGCTGCCGGGGATGTCGGCGGGCGTCAGGACCGCGACGACGCCGGGATGCGCGCGGGCCTCGTCCGTGCGGAGGGCGAGGAGGCGCGCATGGGCGGTGTCGGCGAGGATCAGCGCGGCGTGCAGGGTGCCGGGGATGTCCGGGATGTCGTCGGCGAAGCGGGCCTGGCCGGTGCAGTGGGCGAGGGCGCTGTCATGGGGGAGGGGGGCGCCGGCGGTGCGGGTCAGGTTGGGCGGGTTCGTGTCCATCACGCGGCCTCCTGGCCGGACCAGCGGTGCCAGAGGCGCCTGAGCAGGTTGCCGGCGGCGCGCTTGCGATAGGCGGCGCTGGCGCGCAGGTCGTCGAGCGGGGCGATCTCCGCCATCAGGGCCTCGGCGGCGGTGGCGAAGCTGGCTTCGGTGAAGGGGGCGCCGGCGAGGGCGGCCTCGGCGCCGGTGGCGCGGGCCGCCTTGGGGCCGAGGCCGCCATGGGCGATGCGGGCGGTGGCGATGCGGTTGCCGTCGCGGGTGAGCAGGACGCTGAGGCCGACGGCGGTGATGTCCTGGTCGTGGCGGCGGGACAGTTTCTCGCAGGCCATCAGGGCGCCCTTGGGCGGGCGGGGGAGGAAGACGTCGCGGATGACCTCGCCCGTAGGCTTCAGGGCATTGCGGCGGTAGCCGGTGAGGAAGTCCTCCACCGGCATCTCGCGCTCGCCCTCGGGGCTGGACAGGCGGAGGGTGGCGCCGAGGGCGAGCAGCGGCGGCAGGGCGTCGCCGATCGGCGAGGCGGTGCCGAGATTGCCGCCGAGCGTGCCCATGCCGCGGATCTGGCGGGAGCCGAGGCGGCGCAGCAGGCCGGCGAGGG
>NZ_BDLP01000327.1:0-4845 GCF_001950415.1 Roseomonas sp. TAS13 | reverse complement strand
AGGATGTGGGGGAGTAGGGCGAGCCACTCGTCGTCGGTGAGGGGGCGGAAGGGTTGGGGTGGGGAGAGGCGGGAGGGGTGGCACATGGGCGGGAGTGTAGCATGAGGGTGGGAAATAGGCAAGTTTTCCTATTTACTGTCTCTGGCTGCATTTAAGCAGAGTACTATTAAAGGTGCGAAGCCATCCCAAATTGACCACAAGTGATTAGGCGACGGTGAAAAACTATCCGAATGAACGTATCTGTTGAGTGTATCGGTGGAAACTATCCCTTCATGTCTGCAAAGCTTATTAAATGCGTCACTCTCCTTCTTTGAAACCATTCCACACGCAAACAAATGTGCTGAAATTTTTTCAATTTTCTTGGAGAGTTTATCGTTCTCATAAACACTATCCAACTGACAAATCTTGACATAATTTTCCACAGAAATCTCAAGCAAAACACGAAATAGCACTGAAATGGCATTCACGTGTTGTGGTAGCTTCAATTCAAATTGCAGTTCGTGCCATATACGCCTATGTCGCTCAAGGTGCCCAACCCAATTAATGCTATATTCCGATTGCGGAATAAGTGTTTTTCGCACATATTGTCCCGCTGGGATAATAAGTTTATTAGCTGACCGGCCTTCAGTAATATGTTTTATTGCCTCCACTTCTCTAAAATTCTTCGCTTCCTTTTGCGGGAAATCTTCGCAATTCTCAACTGCATCCAAGTAGTCGTTTTTTCCTTTTGCATCCCACACATGCTTCAAAGTAACATGCTTTGAAACCATATCTTGTGCAATGCGCCTAAGTCTTTTCAGAACAAGATTTTCATCAGAAATAAACTCAACTTTCTCGCCCCTAACAGAAAATCCAACTCTATTTCTCATCGTCTCTGCCGCAAAAAGCCGATTCATTACCGAACGCGGTATTTTTTTAGCAGGAAATCCTTCCCCAATCGCAATCAACATACCCTCTATCTCGTCCGATATATTTAAACCTAATTTTCGCCCTGTACGTCTAACAAAATTATCTTTCATTCGGTCGTCCCAAGTAGACTGCCCGATTCCTTGCTGAACCCCCGTATGTCGCCGAAATATGATGTCATTTACTCTATTTTCATTATTTTCCACTCTGCAAAGAATAGCTTCCGGGAAATTTCCAGGCCAATTTATCCGTAGGCTTCTGAAGAATTCATCAAGTTCGGTCGTAGGGGCAAGAGTTGGATTTCTTAAAAGTTTAATGCACGTCACACGCCGATTCCCATCGTACACAATATACTTCCCTTCAATCTGGCGCACCAATGGCGGCTCGAATAATCCACCACTACTCACGATGTCCTTCGCCAAATTTCGCATATGCGTATCCCGAATTTGGAACAACATGGAAATTGCCGCGTTTTCGCTACCAAGTTGACCATGCCGATCATTGGAAGGGTTGACCAAAAGCTCATCGATTTTCAAATTCTTATACATCTGAAGATCTCGCTACGATTACCAACCGAAATGTCCGGCAGTAGGACATAGCGGACAGCGAAGCACAACCTCCGATTACATTTTGGGAGTTGTAGGAACCTCAGGTTCCTGCCGGGGTGCAGGGGCAGAGCCCCTGCGCTGCGACGCCCGGCCGCAAAGCTCCGACACAGAAGCCCCCTCCCCCACCCCAGCGTTGAAACTCCCCAGGAAGGCGACGTTCGCGATTCAACGAGGAGAGCGGCATGAGCACGAAACGGATGGATGTGGGGTTCCTGGGCCTCGGGCAGATGGGGTCGGGGATGGCCGGGCGGCTGCTGGAGGCCGGGCACCGCGTGACGGTGTGGAACCGCAGCGCCGGGAAGGCGGAGGCGCTGGCCGCGCGCGGGGCGCGGGTGGCGGGCAGCCCGGCGGAGGCGGCCCGGGCGGGCATCGTGTTCAGCATGCTGGCGAATGACGCGGCGGTGGAGGCGGTGACCTCCGGCGAAGGCGGGGTGCTCTCGGCGGGGCCGGGGGTGCTGCATGTGTCGTGCAGCACGGTGAGCGTGGCGCTGACGGAGCGGCTGGCGGCGGCGCATGCCGGGGCGGGCCAGGGCTTCGTGTCGGCGCAGGTGCTGGGGCGGCCGGATGTGGCGGCGGCGGGGAAGCTGTCGGTGATCGCGGCGGGGCCGGCGGAGGCGCTGGACCGGCTGGCGCCGCTGTTCGGGGCGATCGGGGCGAAGGTGCTGCGGATGGGGGAGAGGCCGGCGATGGCGGCGGCCACCAAGCTGGCGGCGAATTTCGGGATCGCGGCGGTGATCGAGCTGGTGAGCGAGCAGATGCGGATCGCCGGGTCGCAGGGCGTGCCGGCGGCGCGGTTCGCGGAATTCCTGACGGAGACGGATTTCGGCAGCCGGATGATGGGGGTCTATGCGCCGATGATCGCGGCGGGGCGGTTCGAGCCGGCGGGGTTCCCGATGAAGCTCGGGCGGAAGGATGTGGGGCTGGCGCTGGAGGCGGCGGGAGAGGCGGAGGTGCCGGTGGCGCGGCTGCTGGCGGAGCGGATGGACGCGATCATCCGGGCGGATGGGGGCGAGCGGGACTGGGCGGCGCTGGGGCAGCCGCCGAAGGGGGGCTGAGGGCGGCCCCTCCCCTCCTCTGCCCAGCCCGCGGCCCGTGTCAGCCGGCGACGAGTTCCCGGATGCGGGCGGTGAGGGCTTCCAGGGCAAAGGGCTTGGTCATGACGTGCATGCCGGGGGGCAGAGGCGTTTCGCCGATGACGGCCTGTTCGGCATAGCCGGTGATGAAGAGGGTCCGCAGGCCCGGGCGGGCGTGGCGGGCGGCCTCGGCCATCTGGCGGCCGTTCATGCCGCCGGGGAGGCCGATATCGGTGACGAGGAGGTCGATGCGGGCGGGGGAGCGGAGGAGTTCGAGGCCGGCGGCGCTGTCGGCGGCCTCCAGGGCGGCGTAGCCGAGTTCCTCCAGCACTTCGGTGACGAGCATGCGGATGGTGGGCTCGTCGTCCACGACCAGGACGGTCTCGCCATGCGGGCTGCGCAGGTCCGGGGCGGGGTCCGGGGCGGGCTCGGTGTCGGCGGGTTCGCCCTGGTGGCGCGGCAGGTAGAGACAGACGGTGGTGCCCTGGCCGGGGGCGGTGCGGATGCGGGTCTGGCCGCCGGACTGGCGGGCGAAGCCGTAGATCATGGAGAGGCCGAGGCCGGTACCGTGGCCGAGGGGCTTGGTGGTGAAGAAGGGGTCGAAGGCTCTGGCGGCGGTATCGGGGGCCATGCCGGTGCCGGTGTCGGTGACGCGGAGGGAGACATTGGGGCCGGGCGCCAGGTCGCGCTCGCGGGCGGCCTGGGGGCCGAGACGGGTGTTGGCCGTGCAGATGGTGAGGCGGCCGCCCTGGGGCATGGCGTCACGGGCGTTGATGCAGAGGTTGAGGAGGGCGTTCTCGAGCTGGGGCGGGTCCACCAGGACGGACCAGAGGCCGGGGGTGGTGACGGTGTCGAGGGCGATGCCGGGGCCGATGGTACGGCGGAGGAGGTCGGCCATGCCGGTGACGAGGCGGTTCACGTCGGTGGGGCGCGGGTCGAGGGTCTGGCGGCGGGAGAAGGCGAGGAGGCGGTGGGTCAGGGCGGCGGCGCGCCGGGCGGCATCGCTGGCGGCGGCGGTGTAGCGGAGCAGGTCGTCGTGGCGGCCCCGGGCGATGCGGGCGGCCATCAGATCGAGGGCGCCGATGATGCCGGCGAGGAGGTTGTTGAAGTCGTGCGCGAGGCCGCCGGTGAGCTGTCCGACGGCTTCCATCTTCTGGGACTGGCGGAGGGCGGCCTCGGCCTGCTCCCGTTCGGCGATGGCGGCGGCGACACGCTGTTCGAGGAGGGTGTGGAGGGCCTGGCGCTCACGGTCGGCCTCCTTGCGGGCGGTGATGTCGATGGAGGTGCCGATGAGGCCGATGACCTCGCCGCTCCCGTTGCGGAGGGGGGCCTTGGTGGAGAGCCAGGTGGCGGGGGTGCCGTCGGGGCGGCGGACCTCTTCCTCGACCTGTTCCAGGATGCCGGATTCCATGATGCGGCGGTCGTTGGCCATGACGGCCTCGGCCTGGGCGGTGTCGTCGAGGAACTCGCGGTCGGTGCGGCCGAGATAGAAGTCGGGCGGCTTGCCGATGAGCTCGGTGGTGCCCTTGTTGGCGAGGAGCATGCGCCCTTCGCGGTCCTTGGCATAGACGACGCCGGGGACGGCCTCGATGAAGCTGCGGAGGAGGATGTTGGCGCGGTCGCGCTCGGCCTCGATGGCGCGCCGCTGCTCCAGGTCGAGGAGGACGCCGGGGAAGCGGAGGGGGGTGCCATCGGGGGCCTTGTCGACGCGGCCGTTGGCCTCGATCCAGTAGTAGCGGCCATCGGCGCGGCGGACACGGTACTGGTGGGCATAGGGGCCGCCGCGGGCGATGACCTCGCCGATCGTGGCGGCGAGGCCGGGCTTGTCGTCCGGATGGACGGTGGCGATGACCTGTTCGAGGCTGAGGCCCTGGCGGCCGAGGGCCGGATCGATGCCGAAGGCCTGGGCGAACTGCTCGTCGATGGTGAAGCGGTCGGTGGGCAGGTCCCAGAACCAGGTGCCGGTGATGGCGCCGGCGGCGAGGGCGAGCTGGATGCGCTCGGCATCGTCGTAGCCGCCGGGAGGGGCGTCCTGCGCGCCGGCGGTGTCGTTCTCGGAAGCGGCCATCGGGGAAATCCTGCCTCAGCCTTTCCGGGCGACGATTCGGGCGGCCGCCAATGCGGGCTCTCTGTAAAGGAGCGGCGCGGCGGGGCAAGCGGGGCTGTCGCGAGGCCCGGCGGCGGAGGGGGCCTGGCCGGCGGCGGGCCGCACAGGCCCTGACCCTGCCGTTCCCGGCCGCCCCGCCGGGGAGATGGCG
>NZ_BDLP01000326.1:0-4851 GCF_001950415.1 Roseomonas sp. TAS13 | reverse complement strand
GCCACAGGCGGCCAGGGCCAGCGAGGCCGCCAGCAGGCCGGAGGATGGCCTGAGGAGCGGCCCAAGGAGTGACAGGAACGGGAAGGGGCGGGGGGTGCGCGTCACGCGGCGCAGCATACAGGAAGTGCCACCTGTTCCGGGATAGGCCGGATGCCGCTCCGGGCCCGTGGGGCGCCGCGCCGGGACGGCGGCTCAGAGCCAGCCCTTGCGCTTGAAGTAGAGCACCGGCAGGATCGCGGTGACCACCATCAGCCCGATCGCCACCGGATAGCCGAAATCCCAGCCCAGCTCGGGCATGTCCTTGAAGTTCATGCCGTAGATGCTGGCGATCAGGGTGGGCGGCATCAACGCCACCGAGGCCACGGTAAAGGTCTTGATGATGCCGTTCTGGTCGATGTTGATGACGCCCAGGATGGCGTCGAGCAGGAAGTTCGCCTTGTTGGCCAGGAAGCCCGCATGGTCCACCAGGGACTTCAGGTCGCGCACCAGGGTCTTCACCTGCGTGGTGTTCTCCTTGCGCACCAGCGCGTCCTTCTCCGTGCCGAGATAGGTCAGGATGCGGCTGAGGCCGAGCAGGGTCTCGCTGGCACGGCTGGTAACCTCGCCCACCTGGCCCAGGGCGATCAGCGCGTTGCGGAGGTCCTCGTCCCGCCGGTTCGCCTTGGTGGTGCCCTTGGCGGAGCGGAAGGCGGTGCGGCTGGCGGTGTCCATGTCCGCGCCCACCCGCTCCAGGATATCGGCCAGCCGGTCCACCACGCTCTCGAAGATGCCGATCATCACCTGGTCGGGGGAGCGCAGCAGGCTCGGCGGGTGCTTGCGGCAACGGGTGGAGAACATGGCGATGGCCTTGGGCGTGGCATAGCGCACGGTGATCAGGTTGTGCGCGGCGAGGACGAAGGTGATGGGCGTGCTGCCGAACTCGCCTTCCTCCACCCCGTAGAGGAAGTTGGCGGTGAGGAAGAGGGCATCCTCCTCCCGGTAGAGGCGGGAGGAGCTCTCGATCTCCTGCTGCTCCTCGCGCGTCGGCACCTCCAGCCCCAGGGCGTCCTGGACGGCGCGCTCCTCCTCCCGGCTCGGGTTCAGCAGGTCGAGCCAGACGGCGGTTCGCAGTTCCTCGGGGGGGCGCGTGCCCTCCCTGACCTCCAGGCGGCCATTCACCACAGTGTAGGTGGTCAGCATGGGAGCGGGGGGATCTCACGGGCTGGATGGGCGGGAAGGTATCTATGACGCCGCCGCAAACCTGCGGCCAGGGTCCGCCGCATGACGATTCCGCCATGCTTGGGTGACGTGTTCGCGCGTTGCGGGCACGGCGGACCCGCACCGCAGGGGTTCAAGCGTGTGGTAGCCCGAAGAGCGAGGCCACGGCCGGGAAGCCGCCCGCCTCGGGATGGCGGCCGGAGGGTTGCGTGCCATCCTCGGGCCGGACGAGCTGGCAGGTGGCGAGGCCGGCCTCCCGGGCCGCGTCCAGCTCCTCGGCCACATCGGACAGGAAGAGGATCTCCCCTGCCGGCAGGTGCAGCCCGGCGGTGATGGTGCGGTAGCTCGCGGCCTCGCGCTTGGCGCCGACGCGGGTGTCGAAGAAGCCCGAGAAGATCGGCGTCAGGTCGCCCGCCGGGCTGTGGCCGAAGAGCAGCTTCTGCGCCTCCACCGAGCCGGAGGAATAGACGCAGAGGCGCAGCCCGGCCGCGGACCAGGCACGCAGGCAAGGGGCCACGTCCGGATAGAGATGCGAGGTGAGCCGCCCATCCTCGTAGCCCTGCCGCCAGATCAGCCCCTGCAGTGCCTTCAGCGGCGTGACCTTGGCATCCGATGCCATCCAGGTGCGCAGGACGGCGCGCGGCTCCTGCCCCGGTGCGAGCTCGCGCACCCCGGCCAGGATGGCGGCGACCTCGGCCTCCCCGCCATGGCGGTCCAGGAAGCGGTCGAGTTCCGCCTCCGCGAAGGGGAACAGCACCTCTTTCACGAAGGCGATGGCGCTGGTCGTGCCCTCGATGTCGGTGAGGATCGCGGCCAAGCGGGTGGCGGGCACCGGAGCGCTCATGCCTGCGCGGGCGTGCCGTGGGCGGCCGGG
This sequence comes from Roseomonas sp. TAS13, assembly GCF_001950415.1. NCBI lineage: Bacteria > Pseudomonadati > Pseudomonadota > Alphaproteobacteria > Acetobacterales > Roseomonadaceae > Roseomonas > Roseomonas sp. TAS13. The sequence goes on along the minus strand of NZ_BDLP01000326.1, from coordinate 2,780 downwards.
AAGCGCTTCGCCATGTCCGTGCCCGTGTAGTGCGGCACCCAGCCCGAGGTGTCGGTGAAGATCCGTACCGCGGTGAAGGAGGGATGCGTGCCGGCGTCGAACCAGTGCTGCGTGTTCGCCGGGACGCTGATCAGGTCGCCCTCCGTGCAGTGGGCATCATAGACCTTGCCGTTCACGTGCAGGATGAAGTTGCCAGAGCCCTCGTGGAAGAAGCGGACCTCGTCCTCGGTATGGGTGTGCTCGTCGAGGAACTTGGTGCGCAGCGTCTCACGCTGCGGATGGTCGGGAGAGAGCTTGATCACGTCGGAGGAGCCGGCGCCGGTCTGGCCCAGCAGTGCGTCCAGGTGCGGGCGGTAGGCATCCAGCACCGCCTCGGCATCGGCACCCTGGGGCAGCGAGACGACGGGCCAGCGCTCGAACCGCACGCCGATGGCGGCCAGGGTCTCGGCGATGGCGGTGGCGTTGTCGGTGTCGAGCTCCACCGCCTTGGTGGCGGCGTCGTGAACGACCAGGCGGCTCATTCGAACATCCCTCCTCGGCTCTGCGCGATCAGCTCGCAGCCCAGCATGAACTCCAGGGCCTCCAGCCGCGCCAGGGCCCCATCCATGTCGGCGGCCCATACATAGACGCCGTGGCCGCGGATCAAATAGCCCGGCGGAACGATCGTGTCGTCCTCCGCCATCTCCCGCCAGCGGGCGGAAACGCGGGACTGGAGGCGGGCGATGTCCTGGTCGTTGTCGAAGACCGGCAGGCCGACCGTGGCCTCGTGGGTGGGCAGGCCGGGGAAGGCCTTCAGCAGCTCGTAGCCTTCCAGCAGGATCTCGTCGCCCGACATGCGCGACATCACCGTGTTGGGGACGCTGTGGCCGTGCAGCACCGCCCCCGCCTCGGGGAAGTGGCGATAGGCGCCGCAATGCAGTAGGGTTTCCGCCGAAGGCCGCAGCGACGGGTCCTCGGGCCTGCCGTCCAGGTCCACGACCATGACGTGCCCGTCCTGCAAAAAGCCCTTGTGGCAGCCGGAGCGCGTGACCGCGACCCGGTCGCCGGGCAGGCGGATGGAAAGGTTTCCCGCCGTGGCGGGGACCCAGCCGCGCGCGTCCATGCGCCGGCCGGCCCCGATGATGCGGCTGACCGCTTCCGCCAGCTCCATGACCCGATCTCCCGGACAGGGGGAAGCCGGGGCGCGTGGCCCCGGCAAGGGAAAGCCGACCCCGGGGACTCCCTGCGGGAAGCCTCCTGGGCCGGCGCTGGTCTGTCAGAATTCCGGGGCGCGGAAAAGGGCGCCAGGGCGGTCGGTGCCGGGAAAGGAGAGCCCGTGGACCGTCGCCCGGGCTCCCCTGCACGGTTCAGGCCGCGGGGCGGCCCGGATTGGCCGTGGTGGTGGCGTTGTTGGTGCCGGTGGTCGGCGTGCCCGGGGGCGGGGGCGGCAGGTTGGCCGGCGGCGCCTGGGTGTCGCGCGCCATGGACTCGTCCTCGTCCTCGCGCATGTTCTTCTTGAACGACTTGATGCCGGTGGCGAGGTCACCCATCAGACCGCTGATCTTGCCGCTTCCGAAGAGCAGCAGGACCACCAGCAGGACGATGAGCCAGTGCCAGATGCTGAACGAACCCATGGTGCGGCCTCAATTCCTGTCATTATGCCAAGGCGCGCCCGGCGGCGCCTCGATCGCGTTTCCCTACCGACACTAGAGCAGAAAGGCACGCGGCGTAATCGCCCGGCCGCCGGATTCTGCTTGCCGGACGGTGATCCGGGGCGCCGCCGCCCGACCACGCGGGCTGGCGGACCCTCTCCGATCCTCGCCGGAAAAGCCGGGGCCACGGGCCGATGGCCAGGGGCGGACCGGCTCCCGACCGGGAGATGGGGGCGTGCGGGGTCCGGCACAACCTCGGGCCGTGGCCGGGGCGGAACGGCTTTGCAACGCGTTGTAACGCCACGGGCCGGCGCCGGTTCCGGGGCCGGCGCCGGAAGGGGGCTCAGTCGGCCTGGATGTCCAGCTTGCGGATCAGGCTGCCCCAGCGTTCCGTCTCGGCGGCGATGAAGCGGGCGAAGTCCTGGCTGGGCAGGCCCATCACCTCGAAGCCGATATTCTCCAGCGCCTGGCGGACCTGCGGCTTGCGGAACCCGGCCACGGCCAGCGCCTCCAGCCGGGCGCGATGCGGCTCGGGCATCGAGGCCGGGGCGAAGAGGCCGCTCCAGCCATAGGAGGTAGCGTCCTTGATCCCGGCTTCGGCCAGGGTCGGCACATCCGGCATCTCGGCGGCGCGGTGCTCGCCGGTGCAGGCGAGGGCGATGAGCTGGCCGTCGCGCACCTGCGGCAGCACGGCGCCGATGGTGACCACCATGGTCTCGATGCGGCCGGCCACCATGTCGAGCACCGCCTGCGGGAAGCCGCGATAGGGCACGTGCTCCATCCGCAGCCCCTCGCGCGCCATCAGCTCCACCATGGCGAGGTGGCCACCCGAGCCGGCGCCGACCGAGGCGAAGGAGAGCCTGCCCGGGTTGGCCCTCACATAGGCGAAGAACTCCGCGAGGCTCCGCGCCGGCACGCCGGGCGTGACGACCAGCAGCTGCGGCGCCCGCACCGCCATGGCGATCGGCCGCAGGTCTCGCTGCGGGTCATAGGGCAGGTTGCGGTACAGGGCCGGGGCGGTGGTGATCGGCCCGTTGATCGACAGGCAGATGGTGTGGCCGTCCGTCGCCTTGGCGGCCATGTCGGTGCCGATATTGCCGCCGGCGCCGGGGCGGTTGTCCACCACCACGGGCTGGCCGAGCCCGGCGG
>NZ_BDLP01000325.1:0-4858 GCF_001950415.1 Roseomonas sp. TAS13 | reverse complement strand
GCCGAGACCGGCTCGTCCAGGTCGCCGATCAGCCCGTCCAGCACGGCGATGCCCGCCAGCATGGAAAGGCAGGACTTGGCGACGCTGAAGGTCCGGTCCGCCTGCCGCGTGTCGCCCCAGCGGGCGGCGACGCGGCCATGGCGAAGGATCAGCCCATTCGGCGCGCCGCGCGGCTCGACCGGGCCCAGGATCTCGTTGCCCGGCGGTGGCTCGAAATGGCCGGAGGCGAGATAGGCTGGCAGGTCGCGGGGGAAGGGGCTTTCCTGCGCTCGCGCCCAGGCGGTCGCCTCGGCGAGTCGGGCGGGGTCGAAGCCCAGGGTCTCGGCCGCGCCCTCGGGCAGGGCGGCGGGGTGTGGCGGTGGGAAGATCATTGCCGGCAGCCTCCGCCCGATCGCCGCTTTGGGGAAGACCCCGGGCGCGGGAAAGGCCATGGTCGGCGGGGGCGCCGGATTTTTTGCCCGTTCGCCCGCCGGGCTCAGGGTTTTTCAACCGTTTGGCGCTTTGCTGTCCGGGATGGACCCTTGCCGCAGACAGACCGCCGCGCAGACAAGTCAGGATCACCGGGACATGCGACGCTTTCTTCCGGAGGGCGGCCGCACGGCCCGGCCGGTGCCTCCACGCCACTTCTTCCTGGCTGCAAGGGCCCGGCGGGCGGGAGGCAACCCATGACCTTTCCAGGCAGCCAGCCCGGAGCCGGGACGGTGCCGGAGGTGGAGCATGACCAGGCCGATCGCCACGAGCGCTACGTGACCTTCGCCCTCGCCGCGGCGGAACTGCTGGTGGAGATCCGCCCCGACGGCACCATCACCTATGCCGCCGGCAGCTTCGAGCAGCGCTTCGGGCAGCCGCCGGACACCTTCCTCGGCGCCCCCCTCCGCCGCCTCCTGGCGCCCGAGGAGCGGGAGCGGCTGGAGGACGCGCTCATGCTGCTGGGCGCGCAGAAGCGCGTTCCCCCCATGCTGTTCCGCCTGCGCACCCGCGACCGGCGGCCGATGCTGCTTTCCGGCCTGCCTTTCGCGCACCGCCAGGGTTTGCGGTTCTGCCTCTGCCTCTCGGCCGTGCCGGAAGGGCTGCCGGACCTGTCCGGGGAGACCGAGCTGGGGCCGGATGCTTTGGCCCGGGCCGCGGAGCAGCGCCTGCGGGAAGGGGAGGCGGCCTCCTCCATGGGCTTTCTCGAACTCGACGAGAACGGGAGCGACATCCTGAAGCAGATCCGCGAGGCGATGCTGGCCGCCGACGATGGCGACGGCGTGGCCGGGAGGCTCGCCCCGGGGCGCTACGGGATCGTGTCCGGCGGCGGGATGCCCGCCCCCGCGAGGGAGGGCGGACCGGAACGCGACGAGACGGGCCGGGGCCGGGCCGGCGCCGCCGGCGATGAGGGACTGTCCGGGGAGCAGGCGGAGTTCGGCCTGAAGGGTGGCATGACGGATCTCGCGAGGCTGGCGGCCAGGGTGGAGGCCGCACTGGCCCGGGGCGGCCGCGAGGCACGGCTGCGCGCGCTCGACATGCCGCTGACGGCGCCCGGGCTCAACGCGGTCCAGGCCACGCGCGCGCTGCGCCACGCGCTGAGCGCCTTCGCGCAGGAGGGGCAGGAGGGGCTGAGCGACTGGGGCTTCGACCAGGGGCTGGAGGGCTTCCTCGCCTCCGCCACCCTGCGCAGCGAGGCGATGCGGCGTGCCCTGGCGGAGCGGCGCTTCCACATGGCCTACCAGCCCATCGTCGGCCTGCAGGATGGCCGCGTGCACCACTACGAGGCCCTGCTCCGCCCCCGCCCCATCCAGGACCTGCCGCTGAAGGGTCCGCAGGAGTTCGTGACCTTCGCCGAGGCCATCGGCCTGGCCGAGGAGCTGGACTGGGCGGTGCTGCACAGCGTCGCCCAGGTGGCGCAGCGGCCGGCCGCGCCGCGCATCGCCGTCAACCTGTCCGGCCTGTCGCTGCAAAGCGCGGCCTTCCGGCGGAAGCTGGAAAGCCTGCTCGATGCCTGGCCGCACCTGGCGGAGCGGCTGCTGGTGGAGATTACCGAGACGGCGCAGATCGGCGACGAGGACGAGGCCATCCGCAGCGTGCAGTTCCTGCGCGACCGCTGGGTGGCGGTCTGCCTCGACGACTTCGGCGCGGGGGCCGCCGCCTTCCGCTACCTGCGCGCCTTGCAGGTCGATTTCGTGAAGCTGGACGGTGCCTATGTCCAGGGCGCGCTGCGCAGTGCGCGCGACCGCAGCTTCGTGACGGCGATCGTGGAACTGTCGCACTCCCTGGGTGCCTCGGTGGTGGCGGAGCGGATCGAGACCGAGGCCGAGGCCGGGTTGATGCGGGAACTGGGCGTGAGCTTCGGCCAGGGCTTCCACTTCGGCCGCCCGGGACAGCTTCCCAGTCCGCAGGGCGGAGAGCCGGGAGGCCGTCCCGACTGAGGCCCGCGGTGCCCGATGGCCGACCCCGATCGGCTGATCCGCGTTGGCTGATCCGCGTTGGCTGATCCGCGTTGGCTGATCCCCGTTGGCTGATCCCCGTTGGCTGATCCCCGTTGGCTGATCCCGGGGGGCATCCCCCTGGCGGCTCCCGCACGGCATTGGCAGAGGCCCGGGCTCACCCCACATGGGCGGCATGACCGATCCCGTCTCCCGAACCCTTGAGACGGCCATCCTCGGCGGTGGCTGTTTCTGGTGCCTCGACGCCGTCTACCGCAACCTGGAGGGCGTCGCCTCCGTCGTTTCCGGCTATGCCGGCGGCGTGGTCCCGCATCCGACCTACGAGCAGGTCTGCGGCAAGCGGACCGGCCATGCCGAGGTCGTGAAAGTCGATTTCGACCCCGCCGTCATCTCCTACGCCGATATCCTGCGCGTCTTCTTCACCATCCACGATCCCACAACCAGGGATCGCCAGGGTGCCGATGTCGGGCCGCAGTACCGCAGCGTCATCTTCGCCACGTCGCCCGAGCAGGAGCGCGTGGCGCGGAAGGTGATGGCGGAGGTGGCCGAGGCCGGCCTCTACCCGGCGCCACTGGTCACGGAGCTCGCCCCCGCGCCGGAATTCTGGCCCGCCGAGGCGGAGCACCAGGACTATTTCGCCCGCACCCCCTGGTCGGGCTATTGCCGGGCGGTGATCGCCCCGAAGGTGGCGAAGTTCCGCAAGAGCTTCGCCCACCGGCTGAAGGAGCGCGCGGCATGAGTGGAAAGGATCAGGTGATGGACCAGGAGGCGGCCCGCCGTTCGGAGGAGGAGTGGCGCCACTGCCTCCTGCCCCAGGCCTATCGCGTGCTGCGCGAGCACGGCACGGAACGCCCCGGCTCCTCGCCCCTGAACGGCGAGAAGCGGGCGGGCACCTATCATTGCGCCGGCTGCGGCGCGCCGCTTTTCGACTCCGTGACGAAGTTCGAGAGCGGCACGGGCTGGCCCTCCTTCTTCCGGCCCGTCGAGGGCGCGGTGGCCACCACGACCGACCGCGCCCATGGCATGGTGCGGACCGAGGTGCATTGCGCGAGCTGCCACGGCCATCTCGGCCATGTCTTCCCGGACGGCCCGCCGCCGACCGGGATGCGCTTCTGCATGCACGGCGTGGCGCTGCGCTTCGAGCCGGCGCCGGATCAGCCGGCGGGCTGACCGCCCATCGCGGCGCGTGGCGGGGGCTGTCCTCCGCCTCGCAACCTCTCGCGCCGCGCCATCCTGTGCTAGTGTCGGCGCATCGGCCAGGGGGGAGCGCAGATCCCTCCCCGGCACCGGCAATCCCCCGGGGGAGGACAAGGTCCCATGCGCTTCAAGAGCCTGGCCGGCGGCCTGACCGGGCTTGCCCTGCTGTCCGCCCTGCTGCCGCAGGCGGCGCGGGCCTCCTCGGCGGACCTCGTCTTCGTGCTGAATTCCGGCGAGGCGAACATCCAGCTCCTGGACGGGCGCAGCCACGAGGAGATCCGCCGCATCCCGGTGTTGCGGGAGGTCCACCACCTGACCCTGACGCCGGACCGCAGCCAGATCCTGGTCGGGGATTCCGGCGGCAACGAGATGCTCTTCCTCGACCCCGCGACCGGGGCGGTGCTGCGGCGGGAACGGATCAGCAATCCCTACCACCTCGCCTTCACGCCGGACGGGAAGCGGCTGGTGGTGACCAGCCTGCGCCGCGACCAGGTGGACATCTATGGCTGGGACGGTCAGGCGCTGAGCCTGCAGGGGCGGCTGCGGGTGGGCGACATGCCCAGCCACCTGGCCTACAGCCCCGACAGCCGCTTCGCCTATGTCACCCTGCAGGGGGAGCGCAGCATCGCCGCCGTGGACCTGGATCGCCGCGAGGTTGCCTGGACCCAGGAGGTCGGGCGCGATCCCGCCGGCATCCACTGGCATGACGGCAAGCTCTTGGTGGGCGCCATGGGGCAGGACTTCATCTCGGTGGTGGACCCCGGGACCCATGCGGTGGAACGCCGCATCACGGTCGGGCGCGGCGCGCACCAGATCTTTCCGTCCCCCGACAACAGCGTGATCTATGTCACCAGCCGCGTGGACAGCCGCATCACCGCGCTGGACCCGAAGGACCTGTCGGTGAAGCGGGTCTACGAGACGCCGGGCGGGCCGGACGACATCACCTTCGACCCGCAGGGCCGACTCTGGGCCACCCTGCGCTGGGTGGCCAAGGTTGGCATCCTCGATCCGGCCACGGGGGAGATGCAGACGGTGCGCGTCGGCCGTTCGCCGCACGGCATCCTCTACCGCGCCGCCGATCCGGCCCTGGCGCAGGATGCCCGCGCCACCCTGCCGCAGCCGCGCTGAGGCCGGCATGATGCGCGGCATGGCGCGCCCGTTCCTGGCCGGTTGCCTGGCCCTCCTGGCCGCGTTTCCGGCCCTTGCCCAGCCGGCGGCGCAGCCTCCCGCCTGTC
>NZ_BDLP01000324.1:0-4869 GCF_001950415.1 Roseomonas sp. TAS13 | reverse complement strand
GCTGTGCGTAGATGTGATCAAGAGACAGGCGCGGGCCAGGGGCTTCACGCCGGATGCTGTGCCGCCACCCAGGGCATAGAGCCGGCCCTGGGCCAGTCTCGATAGTTCCCCGGTCAGGGTGTCGCCCTCCGTGCCGTCCACCAGCAGGCCGGTCCGCCCCTCGCCCTCCGGATCGGCGAGGCGTGCCTCCAGCACCAGCTGACGCAGGGCGCGGTCCAGGGCCTCGGCCGAGGGGCTCGCCATGGGCAGGCCCAGCCCGCGTGCCAGCCCCGTGGTCGGCGCCCCGTTCCGCAGCACCAGGGTCGGCACCTCCGGACAGAGACGGGACAGGCTGGCGCGCAGCGGTTCGGAGGACAGGATGACGCGGATGCCGCGCAGCCTGTCGCGCATCTGCCCCACCAGCTTCTGCCGATGCTGCGGGATATAGACCAAGCGTGGCGCCGTCACCGCCTCGGCGGGCAGCAGGCAGGCACGCGGGAAGGCCAGCGCGGGCTTGCCGAAGCGTTGCAGCAGTTGCGGGGTTTCGGCCAGCAGCAGCGCGGGCAGGCGCACACCTTCGGCGGGCTTGGCAATCCGCAGCATCACCTGTTCCAGCGCCGGGTCGCCGGGGAACGGCTCCCACTCGGAGGCCGGCAGGCCACGCGCCGGCACCGCCAGCATCGCCAAGTCGAAATGGGCCAGCATCCGGGCCGTGGCGCCGGAGAAGCCCGCGGCATCGGACACCAGCAGGAGCCAGGGGGAATGCCCCTCCGCGCGCAACCCTCCGCCCAGGGCACAGAGCCGGTCCCAGCCCTCGCCCTCGGTGTCCGTGGCGAGGAACAGCACCACGGCGCCCGGCCCTTCGCGCAGGGCGGCCACGGCATCGGCCCGGCGCGAGACCAGGGCCGGCGACGGGCGGTTCGCGGCCAGCGGACCAAGGCAGCCATGCGGCCGCAGGGCAAGATCGTGACGCCCATCCTTCGTGGTGACCGTCAGGACCGGCGCGGCATCGCGCTCCGCCAGATGCAGCCTGGCCTCGAAGCGGCCCCCGTCCAGCGGGTGCACCACCTCCGGCGGCCCCTGGCCGGTATCGAGCAGGACGCTCTCGATCTCCGTGCCCGTCGCGTTCATCCGCAACGTGAAGAAGCCGGCCTCGTCGAGGCTGGCCTCGATGACCTGCCCTGGCATGGCTGTATCAGGGCAGCCCTCACCCTCGGATTCGTAAGCGGTCATGTCCGGTTGTCGGCGCTCGCGGAACATTGAAGTTGCACCTTTCAGCATGCCCACAACCATAGCAAGGGTTAATCACGTTTAAGTAAATAGACGGACGCGAACGCTTCCATTGTCTCAACTAATGAGAAGCGTTCTAAAGGTTTTACACACTAAATGGTTGTGTCATGCAATCTTGCGGTGCAAAATAACCCTTAGTTTATCCACCCATGGTTGTCGCCCCCTGGGTCGTCAACCCGGGCAGCCACCAAAAAGGGACTCACCGCATGAAAGTGGGGATCATCGGCTACGGGAAGATGGGGCAGATCCGGGCCGACGCCATCGAGGCCGGGCGGCACGCGGAGATCGCCACCGTCTTCGACACGGTACGGCTGCCCGACTGCCCGTATCCCTATGCCGCCTCGGCCGAGGAGATCATCGCCGATCCCAGCCTCGACGCGGTCTTCGTCTGCACGCCGAACTGGCTGAACCGCCCCCTGACCATCGCCGCCCTGCGGGCCGGAAAGCACGTGTTCTGCGAGAAGCCGCCCTGCTTCAACGGCACCGAGATGCGCGAGATCATCGGTGTCGAGCAGGAATGCGGCCGGGTCCTGATGTACGGCTTCAACCATCGCCACCACGGCGCGATCCTGCGCATGAAGGAGATGGTCGAGGAAGGCGAGTTCGGCCGGATCCTCTGGATGCGCGGCCGCTACGGCAAGAGCGTGGACGGCGACTACCTGAAGGGCTGGCGCGCCGACCGGAGCCTCGCCGGCGGCGGCATCCTGCTCGACCAGGGCATCCACATGCTCGACCTGTTGCTGCACCTGAACGGGCGTCCGTTCGACGAGGTGCAGGCCATGGTCTCCAACCTCTACTGGAAGACGCCGGGCATCGAGGACAACGTCTTCGCCCTGATGCGCGACAGCGCCACAGGCTGCGCCGTCTCCTTCCACTCGACCATGACGCAGTGGCGCCACCTCTTCTCGCTCGAGGTCTTCCTGGAGCGCGGCTACCTCACGCTGAACGGGCTCAAGACCTCCTCCGGCACCTATGGCGAGGAAGTCCTGACCATCGCGCGCAACCGCGCCAGGGCGCCGGCCGCGAGCTTCGACAGCGAGGAGAAGATCCACTTCGAGGTGGATGCCTCCTGGCAGCGCGAGGTGGACGCCTTCTTCGAGTCGGTTCGCACCGGCTCGGCCGTCACCTACGGCTCCTCGGCGCAGGCGCTGCAGGTGCTCGACCTGATCGACCGCATCTACGCCCATGAACGGCACGAATCCGCCGATCTGCGCGAGATGCTCCTGGGACATGCGGACTGAGGGGAAGAGAGTGATGGACACCAACGTCAAGGACGCCGTCGTGACCAATGACTGGCACGGCTGGCTCGAGAACTACTTCCAGCGCTACACGTCGGAGGCCTTCGACGAGAAGCACTACCCGGCGCTGATCGCCTTCCGCGATCTCTGCCTCAAGATCCGCGCCAGCAAGAACAAGCTGCTCTTCGCCGGCAACGGCGCCTCGGCCTCGATCTCCTCGCACGGCGCGGTGGACTTCACCAAGCAGGGCCGGGTCCGCGCGGTGGACTTCAACGAGCCCAACCTGATCACCTGCTTCGCCAACGACTACGGCTATGAGAACTGGATCTGGCGCGCCATGGAGCGCTATGCCGATCCGGGCGACGCGGTGGTGCTGATCTCCGTCAGCGGCACCTCGCCGAATGCCGTGAAGGCCGCCGAATGGGCCCGCAGGAACGACGTCAGCGTCGTCACCTTCACCGGCAAGTCGCCGGAGAACCCGCTGAAGGCGCAAGGCGACATCAACTTCCACATCCCCTCGGGCGCCTACAACGTGGTCGAGGGCGTGCACAACATCTGGCTGACCACCGTCGTCGACATGCTGGTCGGCGAGGCCGAGTACAGCGTGGTCTGACGCCATGCGCATCCTGGCCATGATCCCTGCCCGCATGGGCAGCCAGCGCCTGAAGCAGAAGAACCTCAAGGAGATCCGCGGCGCGCCGCTGATCGCGCATGCGATCCGCAAGTGCCAGGAGGCCGGGGTCTTCGACGAGATCTGGGTGAATTCGGAGCATCCGGCCTTCGGGCCGGTGGCGCTGGCCGAAGGCGCCCGCTTCCACCAGCGCCCGGAGCATCTCGGCTCCAACACCGCGACCTCCGAGCAGTTCGTCGCGGAGTTCCTGGAGAAGCGCACCTGCGACGCGGTGGTGCAGGTGCATTCCATCGCGCCGCTGCTGACGGCGGAGGAGGTCCGCTCCTTCGTCAACCGGCTGCGCGAGGGGCAGGAGGACGCGCTGATGAGCGTCATCCACGAGAACCTGGAATGCATGCATCGCGGCGCGCCGGTGAACTTCACCTTCGCCGAGAAGACCAACAGCCAGGACCTGCTGCCGGTCGAGCGGATCACCTGGTCGATCACCGGCTGGCGGCGCGAGACCTATCTGGAGGCCTTCGCCGCCGGACGCTGCGCCACCTATTCCGGCCGCATCGGCACCTGGCCGGTGGGCCGGATGGCCGGGCACGTGATCAAGACGCAGGAGGATTTCGACATCGCCGAGGCGCTCTGGGACACGGTCCACCGTCCCGCCGCGGCGCTGGATGCCGCCGCCGCCTGACGGCGCGATGCATCACCCGACAGGAAGCGCCGGGAGGGAGACCTCCCGGCGCTTCGTCCTTTCCGGCTCAGGCCGGAACCCGCATCTCCACCGCGCCGAAACGGCCGAAGGAGGCGCGCACCAGTCCGGGCCGCGGCGGCTGCAGGCAGCCGGTGCAGGAACCGGTCAGCACGTACTGCCCCGTCTGGATCGTGTAGCCGCGCGCATTGGCCAGGGCCACGAAGGCCACGGTGGCGCCGAAGGGCCCGCCTTCCACCAGCGCACCAGTGCCCGACGCCGCCTCGGCTCCGTCGAAGCTCACCGACACCCGCAGATCCAGCAGCTCCTCCGGCGTCCAGTCCGCGACGCCCTCCCCGACGATGCCGAGGCCCGAGGCGCCGTTGTCGGCGATCAGGCCGAAGGCGCCGAACTGCCCCAGCGCGGCGAAGCGGGTCTGCGGCACCTCGATCGCGGGATGCACGCCCGTGATCGCCGCCCGCACCTCCTCCGCCGACCAGGGCGCGCCGCGCGGATCAAGGTCGCGGCCGAAGCGGAAGGCGATCTCGCTCTCCACCCCGGCCTGCGGCAGGTCCGACGCGGGCGGCTCGGCGCCGGAAGGCAGCACACGCTCCGCCGGCAGCACGCCGAAGAAGCCGCGTTCCAGCCCGAAGCCCTCGCGCACCGACTTCACCGTGGCGCCCAGCTTCCAGGCCCCGATCTTCCGGATCGTTCCCGCCACCACCGCGTCCTGCACCGCCTCGGCCTCCGCCAGGCTGGCCGGGATCTCGGCCGGCTGCGGCGCCAGGACGGCGCGGTCCCGCACCGCCGCGATCAGCTTCGCCGCCAGCGCGCGGCGCTCCGCCAACCCGCTCACGAGGGTGCCCTCCCCGTCACGGCGCGCACATGCATCGGCCCGCCGACCTCGCCGGTGACGGCGATCTCGCCGCCCGCGGCCTCCACCAGCGCGCAGCCGGCGGCGACGTCGTACCAGTTGATGCCTTCCTCCTCGTAGCCGTCGAAGCGCCCGCAGGCGACCCAGGCCAGGGAGAGCGCGGCGCTGCCGATCATGC
>NZ_BDLP01000323.1:0-4875 GCF_001950415.1 Roseomonas sp. TAS13 | reverse complement strand
GGCGTGTGCTGGGGCGCGGCCCTGGCCTGACCTGGCTGGAGCTCCGCCCCGCCACCGGCCGCACGCACCAGCTCCGCCTGCATTGCGGGATGATCTGCGGCCCCATCCTGGGGGACCCGCTCTACGGCCAGCCGGCCCCGGGGGGTCTGCACCTGCTTGCCCGCGCCCTGCGCCTGCCGCTGGAGCCGCCGCGCGCGGCCGAAGCGCCGCTGCCTGGGGCCATGGGCGCGGGCTTCGCCGCCTGCGGCTGGACGCCGGGCGGCGCCTGAGGCCGGGGCCGATGCCCGCTCCATGCCCTCCAGCCCGATGCTCGCGAGGGTTTGCGGTGGGCACGATCGCGAAGCCCTCGACGTCCTGCGGCGTCGCTGTCATCCCATGCCCGCATGGGTCCCGCATGAGCACGGAGAGCTGAGGTTGGACGGGCAGGCGAGATCGCAGCGCCTCGGCCATGGCTGGACCAGCGGGCAGCGTCTCGCCGCGCTCTATGGCGGCTATGCGCTGCTGGTCCTGCTGGTCGTGCTGGCGCAGCTTCGCTGGACGGACGGCGAGAGCACGGGGCCGGTGCTGCTGTCGGGCCTGCTGCTGCTGCTGGGCCTGGGCGGAGTGGCCTGGGCCTCCCGCACGCTGGTCGTCCAGCCGGTGGCCGCCGCGGCGCGCCGGCTGGAGGAAGGCGGCCCCCTCCCGGTCGCCTCCGGCCTCGCCGGCGACGACTACGACGAGCACCAGGCCCCGGCGGAGATCGCCGAGCTGGTGCAGCGCCTGGGCGCTGCCCGCGCGACCCAGGAGGAAGCGGTGCGCCTGCGCGACCTGCTGCTGCGGGAATCGCACCACAGGCTGAAGAACCACCTGACCCTGCTGGGCTCCTTCCTTCGGATGCAGGAGCGGCAGATCGACGACCCGGCCGCCCTGGCGGCGCTGCGCGCTGCACAGGGACGGATGATGGCCATCGCCGCCACCTATGACCTGATGCACGAGGCCGGGGCGGCGGAGGTCTCGCTCGACGGCATGCTGGAACGCCTTGCCCGGGCGTTGCCGGAGCGCGAGGGCTCGGCGGTTCCCATGGATACCGAGCTGGCGCCGGTCTCCGTGCCGGCCGACGTGGCGGTCAAGCTCGGCCTGGTGGTGAACGAGCTGGCTACACACGCCCTGCGCCATGGCCCGCCTGGGGGCCGGGTGCGAATCGTCCTGCGGGCCGAGGGGGATGGCCTCGTGCTCCTGGTCAGCGACGAGGGACAGGGGCAGCCGGAGGGTCCCAAGGGGCTGGGCATGACCATCGCCGAGGGCCTCGCCCGGGCGCTGGGCGCGCGCCTCGGCCGCCTGCCGCCGCCGCAGAACAGTTGGGAGGTCGCCTGGTCCCCACGCCGGGACCCGGCCAGGAATCAGGGGCAGGCCGCGGCCTCGTGAGGATCCCTGCCCCTGCATGATCGCTGGCCAGGGGCCGCCGAGGATGTTAACAATCGTTCATGATGGATGAATGGACCGCCGCCTTCGAGGGCTGGATGCGCGCCAATGCCGCCTGGGTCGGCCCCGCCACCTTTCTCGTCGCCTTTCTGGAATCCTTTCCCGTGGTCAGCATCGTGGTGCCCTCCACGGCGCTGCTTCTCGCCATCGGCGCACTGATCGGCGGCGGACTGGCGGACCCCTGGCCGGTGCTGGCCGCCTGCGCCCTGGGCGGCATGCTGGGCGATGCCGCCGGGTACTGGCTGGCGCGGGCGGTGGGCCCCTATGCGGTGCGGCGGCGCCTGCCGGCTTCCTGCCGGCGGGTCTATGCCTGGTCGGTCACGGTGTTCCGGCGCTGGGGCTGGTGGGCGGTCTTCGCCGGGCGCTTCCTCGGCCCCATGCGGGCGGTGACGCCGCTGGCGGCCGGCGTGACCGGCATGCGCAACCGCGCCTTCCAGAGCGCCAATATCCTGTCCGCCCTCCTCTGGGCGCCGCTGGTGCTGATGCCCGGCTCCATCGGTGGCTGGCTGGCGCGGGAACTCGGGCAGGAGCCCGATCCGCTCCTCCTGGCCGCCACGGCCGGCGGCGCCCTGCTGCTCTGGCTGAGCTACCTGCGGCTGAGGCCCGTGCTGAGCGGTGCGCTGAAGGCAAGGCGCTGAGCCGTCGCACTTCCGCCCGGAGGGCGAGGTCCTACCTGGCCTTCGACGTCGAGGCAGTGCCTCGACCCCCGATACCCCCTATCCGCCAGGAACCCGGTCAAACGCATACGTTGGACCCTGGACCTCCCACTCGTTGACGCTCTCTGACGCCGGATCGCGCCGGAGAGCCTAGCCCTCCAGCGATATCGGTGCGGACAGGGTGTTCCACTCGTTTCCCGAGCCCCACCTGTCCGTTCAGCCCCCGGGGATCGGGGCATAGGCCAACGCCCGCCACGGCTGCCAGCACAGGGAGCCCAGGGCGTGCAACCTCCTAGCGGAAAGGGGATTCCGGGGCGAGAGGCGGCGCCTCTCCCCCGGGGCTGGCCACGGAGGCCCCGCCGGCAGTTCCTTCTACCCGGCCAGCCCTGCCATCAGGCCGAGCCTGCGCGGCACCGCCGGTGGCGGCATGACGGACGGCACGGGCCTCACGCCAGCCAGTCCGGCGGGCGCGGTGGCGTAGCGAAGGTCGTGACCCTCGGCGAGCATCTGCCGGAACAGAGCCGCCATCGAGAGATCCTGACCGCCGCGCCGCTCCAGGCGGTTCAGCACCTGCCGGAACAGCGCCACGGAACGGAGGCGGTACAGGCCAGTGCCGCAGAGCCGGGACAGCCCGCGCTGCTCGGACAGCTCTTCCAGCCGCCCCACCGCATCCCCCTGGACGAAGCCGCGAAAGGGGCGGCCGTTCTCGCCGCATTC
Source organism: Roseomonas sp. TAS13 (assembly GCF_001950415.1). Classification (NCBI taxonomy): domain Bacteria; kingdom Pseudomonadati; phylum Pseudomonadota; class Alphaproteobacteria; order Acetobacterales; family Roseomonadaceae; genus Roseomonas; species Roseomonas sp. TAS13. The sequence goes on along the minus strand of NZ_BDLP01000323.1, from coordinate 2,041 downwards.
CAGCCAGCCATCCGCCCCGGGGACCGGCGGCAGATGGGACAGGTCCGCCAGCGCCTCCGCGCCCAGGACCATCAGCGGCGCCTCGACAGGGGCGCCGATGGCGCCGAGGCCGAGGCGCACCGTTTCCGCCTCCCCGCGTGTCGGCCGGGACAGGGCGACGAGTTCCGCGGCGGTGCCATAGGCCGCCAGCCGGCCGTGCAGGAACTCCGCCACGCCCGGCCGGTCGAGATGGATGATCAGCAGGCTGGAAGCGGGGCCACTGTCCGGCAGGCCCGCGAGGAAGCGGTCCAGCAGGGACGGGCCGCCCTCCGCGCCGCGCAGCCATTCGGGCGGGATCTCGTCGTTGCGACCCGGACGGCCGACAGCAGGGACCACGATCATGTCGCCGGTTCCCGGTCCCCAAGGGGAGATAGGGAGGGGACGAGTGAAGACGGGGGCATAGGGGTCATGATCGACTCGGATCGGCTCCGGGCAGGGCAAAGGCATGAAAGGAAAATACATCCATAGAGTGTATCAGTTCCAAAACAATCAACCCTGAGTCAATGTCCAAAGTGAGTGGTGGGCGATTCGATGTTCCCATATTGTTCTTGACCTGACGGTGCCCTGAACCCCATATTCGGCAGGAACGAAGAAAGAACGCGGCCACGTTTCCCCCGTGATCCCCCACGGGGACCCCACCGTGGCCGCCCCGGACGGAGCTTCGTGTCATGCCCGATGGCAGCCTGGGCCGCCCCCTCGCCCTGACCGGGTCCCCCCTTCCCGGTGTCCGCAGAGGCCGTGGTGCCTCCGCGAACCCTGCCATCCGCTACGAAAGCTCCGTCCGGGACCCCTTCGACGACGGCTGGAACACGCTGCCCGAGGCACTGGCGGAACTGCCGCCCCTCGCGACCACCCTGACGCGGGATGTCACGCGCAAGGCCCTGGCCTGGAACGACAGCCCGGATCTCGGCTTCGACCGCAGCATCAATCCCTACCGAGGCTGCGAGCATGGCTGCATCTACTGCTATGCCCGCCCGACCCATGCCTGGCTGGGCCTCTCGCCGGGCCTGGATTTCGAGACGCGGCTGGTCTTCAAGCCCGAGATCGCCACGCTGCTGGAGAAGGAGATGCGCCGGCCCGGCTATGTGCCGAAGCCCATCGCGCTCGGCTCCAACACCGATCCCTACCAGCCCGTGGAGCGGCGGCTGCAGCTGACCCGGGCGGTGCTGGAGGTGCTGGACCGCTTCAACCACCCGGTCTCCATCGTCACGAAATCCGCCGGCGTGCTGCGGGATATCGACATCCTGCAACGGATGGCGTCCCGCAACCTCGTCCATGTCTGCCTGTCCGTCACCACGCTGGACCACAGGCTGGCCCGGCTGATGGAGCCCCGCGCCGCGGCCCCCATACGCCGCCTCGCCGCGCTGCGTGCGCTGACCGAGGCCGGCATCCCCACCGCCGTCCTGGCAGCGCCGATGATCCCCGGGCTGAACGATGCCGAACTGGAGCGCATCCTGGGCGCCTGCCGCGAGGCCGGGGCGAGCCGGGCGGGCTACGTGCTGCTCCGCCTGCCGCTGGAAGTCGCGGAAATGTTCGAGACCTGGCTGCGGAATCACTATCCGGATCGTGCCGCCCGCATCCTGGCGCTGATCCGCGAGACGCGCGGCGGGCAGAGCTACGATTCCCGCTTCGGCATCCGGCAGGTCGGCACCGGGCCCTATGCCGACACGCTGCGCCAGCGCTTCCACCTGGCCCTGAAGCGCTTCGGCTACGGCCAGACCTTTCGCGGCGCCGGGGGGTGCGGCGACGATCCCCTGGACTGCTCGCGCTTCACCGTGCCGCCCTCGGAGGCCGCACCGCAGCAGCTCAGCCTGTTCTGACCCACTCCCGAACGGAAAGGGCCCGCCGGATCGCTCCGGCGGGCCCTTTCCATATTCCCGTGGGGATCCGGCTTTTCAGGCCGCCCGCAGCGCCTTGGGCAGCTCGGCCACGGAACGGTCCACCAGCGCGGCATCGGCCCTGTCTCTTGATCACATCTACGCACAGCTCCACCGTAAGGCGA
>NZ_BDLP01000322.1:0-4908 GCF_001950415.1 Roseomonas sp. TAS13 | reverse complement strand
CCTTACGGTGGAGCTGGGCGTAGATGTGATCAAGAGACAGGCCGCGCCATCCGGCCCGGGAGCATGGCACCACGCCCGGCATTCGCCCCCGGCGACCCCGCCGCATCAAGCCTGCCGTATCGGCACGGGCGCATCGAAGGGGCCGGAAACTACAGCAGCGCCATCTGCACCGGCCCGTCCCCGGCCTCCGTCCCCTCCAGCCCCGAGAGCGTCACCCCCAGCAGCCGGATTCCCCGCTCCGGCGGCAGCAGTCCGCGCAGCAGCGCCAGCGCGCTTTCCTCCAGCGCCGCGAGCTCCGGCACCGCCCGCGCGAAGCTCTGGCTGCGCGTCACCTGGCGGAAATCGCTGAACTTCACCTTCAGCGTCACCGTCCGCCCGCGCGTGCCATGGCGCGCGCAATGCTCCCACACCTTCGCCGCCAGCGGCCGCAGCGACGCCGCCAGCTCCGCCTCCCCGCGCAGGTCGTGGGCAAAGGTCGTCTCCGACCCCACCGATTTCCGGATGCGGTCCGCCCGCACCGGCCGCTCGTCCTCGGCCCGGCTGATCGCGTGGTAATAGGCCCCGGCCTTGCCGAAATGCGCCTGCAGGAATTCCAGGCCCTGCGCCCGCAGGTCACGCCCGGTATGGATGCCCATCCCCTCCATCCGTGCTGCCGTCTTCGGCCCGACGCCATGGAAGCGCCCCACCGGCAGGTCCTCGACGAAGCCCGGCCCCATGCGCGGCGTGATGACGAAGAGCCCATCCGGCTTGCGCTGGTCGGAGGCGAGCTTGGCCAGGAACTTGTTGTAGGACACCCCTGCCGAGGCGGTGAGCCCGGTCCGTGCCCGGATCTCCGCCCGGATGCGCTCCGCGATCTCCGTCGCCGAGCCGATGCCCCGCAAATTCTCCGTCACGTCCAGATAGGCCTCGTCCAGCGACAGCGGCTCGATCACCGGCGTGTATTCCGCGAAGACCGCGCGGATCTCCTGCGACACCGCCCGGTACACCTCGAACCGCGGCTTCACGAAGACCAGCTCCGGGCATTTCCGCCGCGCCACCACGGAGGGCATGGCCGAGCGCACGCCGAAGCGCCGCGCCTCGTAGCTCGCCGCCGCGACCACGCCCCGCTCCCGCGCGCCGCCCACCGCCACCGGCAGCCCGCGCAGCGACGGATCGTCCCGCTGCTCCACCGAGGCGAAGAAGGCGTCCATGTCGATATGGATGATCTTGCGCGGCGCCGCCCGGCCCGCCTGCCCGCCGCCACGGCCGCCCTCAGGCCTGTCCCCGGGGCTCTCCCTCCGGACCGCTTCCGGCCCCGCCGCCTCCGGCACCACGCTCCTCCACCCGCCCATCCCCGCCGCGCCGGCAGAAGGGGCGGCGGCACGAACAATCCGGGAACGAGCATAGGCCAGCCAGCGGGACACCGCCAACCGCAACCTTGCCCGTCGCCGGACGTCCTGGAAGCTGTTTTCCGGGCCGGTGCGGCGCCTGCGCCCTCAGTAGCGTTCCGGCACGTAGAGTTCCGGCGGCAGGGTCCGGCGCTCGTAGTTCGGGTCGAAGACGCGCTCGGGCAGGACCACCGGCTCGTGCGGCACTTCCTCATAGGGGATGAGGGAGAGCAGGTGTGCGATGACGTTCAGCCGCGCGCGCTTCTTGTCGTTGCCCTCGACGATGTACCAGGGCGCCTCGAGGATGTTCGTGCGCTCGAACATCTCCTCCTTGGCCTTGGTGTACTGCTCCCACCGCACCCGCGACTGCAGGTCCATGGGCGAGAGCTTCCACTGCTTGATCGGGTCATGGATGCGCATGAGGAAGCGGAGCTGCTGCTCCTCGTCGGTGATGGAGAACCAGTACTTCACCACGATGATGCCGGAACGGACGAGCATGCGCTCGAATTCCGGCACGTCGCGGAAGAAGTCCTCCACCTGCGCCTCGCTGGCGAAGCCCATCACGCGCTCGACACCGGCCCGGTTGTACCAGCTCCGGTCGAACAGCACGATCTCGCCCGCCGCGGGCAGATGCGCGACATAGCGCTGGAAGTACCACTGCGTCCGCTCGCGGTCCGACGGCGCCGGCAGGGCGACGACGCGGCAGGTGCGCGGGTTGACGCGCTGGGTGATGCGCTTGATGGCGCCGCCCTTGCCCGCGCTGTCGCGCCCCTCGAACAGCACGACGACCTTCAGCCCGTTCTGCGTGACCCAGTCCTGCAGCTTGACCAGCTCGCTCTGCAGCCGCAGCAGCTCCCGGAAATAGAGCTGCCGGTCGATCGTGCCCTTCTTCCGGTCGCACCGGATCTGCCGCAGCGCCTCGGGAAGCCGCTCGTCGTCGAGCTCCATCTCGAGCTCTTCGTCCAGGTCGTCCTGCATCTCCAGCCGCAGCCAGGATTGCTGCCGCTCCTCGTCCTCGCCCGCCATTCCGCCGCCCCTCGATGGTTCCCTGGGATGGGCGGCTATAAACAGGCCGTGCGGCGGCGCATGCGACGAATCCATGACGGTTCCATGACCGTCGTGCAGCGGCACCCGCCCCTGGGCGCCAGCCGCCCCGTCCAGACACCGCTTTCCCCCCGGGCCGTCGTGCTTTACATCCTGGCGTTGTGCCCTCCCGGGGGGAAGGCGCTGCCTTTCCCCCGGACCCCCTATCCGCCAGGACCCTGAGGGTCCTGGACCTCCCGGTCGTTGGCGCTCGCTGATGCCAGATCGCGCCGGAGAGCACGGCTCTCCGGCAGGTTGCCGATGTCACCAGCGTGGACACGTTGTTTTTCTTCTCTTAGGGAGCCCCGCGTTTCCACCTGCACCCGGGGATCAGGCTGCAGGACAACGGTATCCACCAGAACCCACGAAAGCCCGGGGTCCGGGGGCCGGCTTCGGTCCCCGGCGGAGAGGGGGGGGGCCGGCGGGAGAGGCAGGGCCTCTCCCCCGGCGGCCAGCCACGAAGCGCCACGCACCCAGGAAAAGCCGCCGCGCCAGGCTCAAAGCGAGGCCGAGGCCGCCCGCCCGGAGGACAGGTCGGTCGCCTGCACCTGCGCGCCGCTGAGGCCGGAGAGGTTCACCCTGATCCGGTCCGCGATATGGCCGACCTCGTTCACGGCCACGGTATGCTCGCCCGTCTGGTGCGTGGTGGGGCCGCCCCCGGCAAAGAGGTCATAGGCCACCTTGGCGCTCTGCCGGCCGGTGAAGTTGTCGCCCTGGACCTCGATGAAGCGGCCGCCATCGCTGATGGCGCGCAGCGTGATCCGTGGCGGCGGCGCATAGGCGCCGTTGTGCTGCTGCGCGCCTCCCGCCGGGGTCCAGGTGAAATACCCGCCCTGGAAGCGCTGCAGCCGCCCGACGCCTGGCTCGTCATGCTCCGCCTCCAGCGGATAGCGGCTGCTGCCCCGCTCCCAGCCCAGCCGCGCCCATTTGTCCCGGATCGCGCCATAAACCTCGTGCGCGCCCGACGCCGGCGACCAGTAGATCGACGCCTCAGGCTTGCCTTGCAGCTGCTCCGCCCGGAAGTGGTTGAACCGCCCCACCCCGTCCGGGCAGCCGGACTCGTCGTTGATGGGATAGCCGAAGCGCTCACGCCCGATCTCCCGCCAGCGCGCGCCGATCGAGCCATAGACCAGGTGCGCCCCGGTATCCGGATGCCAGGAGATGGTGCGCCCCGCCTGGAAATCCTGATACCGCCCGACCCCGTCGAAGGTGGGCGTCTCGTTGTTCACCGGTGCGCCCAGCGCGCCCCCCAACCCGCCCAGGCTCAGCCATTTCGCCTCGATGGCGCCGAAGACCACCAGATTACCGACTTTCGTTGGCATGACGCTTCTCCCCGGAACACTGTCCGTGGAAAAGACCGTATCCGAAACGATCATCGGGCCGCGTCCACCGAATGGTGGAGGCGGCGGTGACAGTTCCGTCATGCCGGACCGGTCCGCGTGGCTGCCTTCCGGAACCTGTCCCGGCCAGCCATCCGCTGGAAAAGGACCGCAGACCCAGCCTTGGCCCGAAAGCGCATCTGGGCGTCCATGCCGGAGAGAAGGAAGGCGTCCGGGAGATGATGGAGGACACGTCACCCGTCCCTCGAAGCGCCATTCTCCTCGCGAAACGGTGACCTGCCGGACAGGCCGCCCGTGCTCCTTGCGCGCCCCGGGACGCGCCCCGGGGCCTCACCCCTCCGCCCGCATCTCCACCCCCAGCCGCCCCAGGTCCCGCCAGTAATCCGGATAGGTCTTCGCCACGCAGCCCGGGTCCAGGATCGTCACCCCTGGCACCATCAGCCCGGCCAGCGCCATGCTCATGGCGATCCGGTGGTCGCCATAGGTCTCGATTCGCGCCGCCCGGAACCCTTCCCGCGGCGCCGGGGTCACCACCAGGTCGTCCCCGTCCTCCACCGCCAGCCCGGGCGAGAGGCGCGACAACTCCGTTGCCATGGCATGCACCCGATCGCATTCCTTCACCCGCAGATTGCCGATTCCCGTGAAACGCACCGGCGCGGCGCCAAAGGCGGCAACCGCCGCCAGGGTCGGCACCGCATCCTGCATCTGCGACCCGTCGATCACCGGCGGCAGGTGCCGGAAATCCCGGATCAGCGGATAGGCCGCCGCATCCGGCTGGGTGAAGTCCCCCGCCGCCACGCCCAGGTCGATCGCCCCCCCGGTCAGCGCCTCCGCCGCCCAGAGATAGGTCGCCGCCGAGGCATCCGGCTCCACATGCAGTTCCGCCGCCCGGTATCCGCCCGGCTGCACCACCCAGGCGGAGCCCCCCTCCGCCTCCACCACCCCGCCGAAGCGCCGCATCGCCGCCACCGTCAGGTCGATATAGCCCCGCGCCCCGATCGCATCGCCGCGCAGCACCACCCGCACCGGATGCGCCCCGCAGGCGGCCAGCATCAGCAGCGCCGAGACATACTGGCTCGACAGCCCGGCATCGACGCTCACCTCGCGCCCCTCGAACC
>NZ_BDLP01000321.1:0-4963 GCF_001950415.1 Roseomonas sp. TAS13 | reverse complement strand
GTGGAGCTGTGCGTAGATGTGATCAAGAGCCAGCCCCGGGGCGGAGGCGCCCGCCGCGGAGTTCCGCCCCGCCGAGGGGGCGAAATGCGCCCGCTGCTGGCGGGTGCTGCCGGAGGTCGGTGCCCCTGGACGGCGCCATGCCGATCTCTGCCTGCGCTGCGAGGCCGCGGTCGCCTGATGCCCAGCCCCACGACTCCGGCCCGGATGATCCCGCTCGGCCTCGTGGCCGCCGTGCTGGTCCTGGTGGCCGACCAGGCGAGCAAGTGGTGGATGGGAGAGGTGCTGCGCCTGCCCGAGCGGGGCCATGTCCCGCTCTTCTCGGCGGGGCCCTTCAGCCTGGACCTTTCCATGGTCTGGAATCGGGGCGTCACCTTCGGCCTTATGGCTGGGGATGCGCCCTGGCATGGCTGGCTGCTCGCCGGCCTTGCCCTGGTGATCACGCTGATCCTGCTGCGCTGGATGGCCCGGGCGGAGACCCGGCCGGTCGCCGTCGCCCTGGGCGCGGTGATCGGCGGCGCCATCGGCAATGTCATCGACCGGCTGCGCTTCGGCGCGGTCTTCGACTTCGTCGATGCCTCCTTCCGGGGGTGGCACTGGTATGTCTTCAACATCGCCGACGCGGCCATCGTGCTGGGCGTGATCGCCCTGGTGGCGGACGCGCTCTTCCGTCCCCCCTCGACCGGACGCGACGGCGTGGCTAAGGAGCCCGTATGAGGATGCCCCAACGCCGGACCGTGGCCCTGGCCCTGCCGGCCGCCCTTTCCCTCGGCCTGCTCGCCGGATGCGGCGGTGACACGGCCCGTACCCTGGGCTTCACCCGGGACGCCCCGGACGAGTTCCAGGTGGTGACCCGCGCGCCGCTCTCGCTGCCGCCGGACATGAACAACCTGCCCGTGCCCCGCCCCGGTGCGGTGCGGCCGCAGGAGCTTTCGGCCCGCGAGCAGGGGGAAAGCGCCCTGGTGCCCGGCGCCGTCCTGGAGTCCACCCAGGCGAGCCGCCAGTCCTCGGGCGAGAGCGCGCTGGTCGCCCGGGCCGGTGGGACGGTCGATCCTGCCATCCGCCGGAGGGTGGACGAGGAAAGCCTGCGGCTGAACCAGCCGAGCCAGACCGTGGTGGACCGGCTGATGTTCTGGCGCGACGCGCCGCCGCCGGGCGTGGTGGTGGACCCGCAGAAGGAGAGCCAGCGCCTGCGCGAGAACTTCGCCCTGGGCCGCCCGCCGGGGGATGGCGAAACGCCGATCATCCAGCGCAAGGAGCGCGGCATCTTCGACGGGCTGTTCTGAGCCTGTCTTGCTTCCGGCCGGGGAGGGGCGTTTTCTCGCTTCCCGGCCCCCCTCGGCTTTGATAGGGCTCCGTGCCGTGGCACGCCCGAGAAAGATCTTCCATTCCCATCGCAAGCCGCCGCGCCGCTGCGCTCCGCTGGCGCTCGGCCTGGCCGCCCTGCTGCTGCTCGCCGCCGGTGGGGCCTATCTGTATGCGGTGGGCGGGGCGGGCCTTGCCGGGCATCTCCGTCCGGTCCTGGCCGGCCTTCCCGGCCTGGGCTCCGGCGCCGCGCCCCCGGCCGCCACGCCGCCGGAAGGGCCGATCCAGGCCGATCCCGCGGAAATCCATGTCGTGGACGGGGAAACCCTGCGCCTGCAAGGGCAGGTGGTGCGCCTGGAGGGGCTCCAGGCCCCGTCGCGCGGCGAGACCTGCGCCGATACGGCGGGCCAGGGTTTCGATTGCGGCGTGGCTGCGGCAGACAGGCTGGCCCATCTGGTGGCGAACCACGCCCTTGTCTGCGAGTTGCACGGGCAGGACGTGTTTCGCCGTCCGCTGGCCATCTGCGAGGCAAATGGCAGGATTCTGAACGCGATGCTTGTGTCCTCGGGCTGGGCCCTGGCGAGTTCGGAGAGTTTTTCCGAAGCCGAGGCCCGGGCAAGGCAGGCCGGCCGGGGCCTCTGGGCGGATGGCGTCGTGCCGCCTGAGGAATGGAGGGATCGCCGGTAGGCGGCGCCATCGCCTGGCGCCCGGTCTGGCGGCGCCTGGGGGATGGTGGACAAGACGGCTTGTCGGCGCATATTTGCGCTGCAACATAACATGATCCCGGACCCTGAAGGTACGGGAGTCAATGAGGAGCCAAGCATGAGCAACAGCGGTCACGGGTCGGTCACGATCACGCTGGACGGGACGAACAAGAGTAGTTCCGCTCCCCTGGTTCCTGGCTCCATCGGCCCCTCCGTCGCGGACATCCGCAAGATCTATGCCGATCTGGGTGTCTTCACCTTCGATCCCGGCTTCGGGATGACGGCGGCCTGCGAAAGCAAGATCACCTATATCGACGGCGACGAGGGCGTCCTGCTCTATCGCGGCTATCCGATCGAGCAGCTGGCCGAGAAGTCGGACTTCGTGGAGGTCTGCTACCTCCTGCTGCACGGGGAGCTGCCGAACGAGAAGCAGCTCAAGGAGTTCAAGCACGGTGTGACCATGCACACCATGCTGCACGAGCAGCTTCGCCGCTTCTATGATGGCTTCCGCCGCGACGCCCATCCGATGGCGATCATCTGCGGCGTGGTAGGCGCCATGTCCGCCTTCTACCACGACAGCCTGGACATCAACGACGAGAAGCAGCGCGAGATCAGCGCCTTCCGCCTGATCGCCAAGCTGCCGACCATCGCCGCCTGGGCCTACAAGTACTCGATCGGCCAGCCCTTCGTGTATCCGCGCAACGACCTGAGCTATGCGGAGAACTTCCTCTACATGCTCAACGCCGTGCCGGCGGAGGAGTACAAGGTCAACCCGGTGCTGTCGCGCGCCATGGACCGCATCCTGGTCCTGCATGCCGACCACGAGCAGAACGCCTCCACCTCCACGGTGCGTCTGGCCGGCTCGACCGGTGCCAACCCCTTCGCCTGCATCGCCGCCGGCATCGCGGCGCTCTGGGGCCCCGCGCATGGCGGCGCCAACGAGGCGGTGCTGAAGATGCTGGGCGAGATCGGCAGCGTCGAGAACATCCCCGCCTTTATCGAGAAGGTGAAGGACAAGAACTCGGGCGTGAAGCTGATGGGCTTCGGGCACCGGGTCTACAAGAACTTCGACCCGCGGGCGAAGATCATGCAGGCGACCTGCCACGAGGTCCTGACCGAGCTCGGCATCAAGGACGAGCCGCTGCTCGACCTCGCCGTGGAGCTGGAGCGGATCGCGCTGCACGACGACTACTTCATCCAGCGCAAGCTCTACCCGAACGTCGACTTCTATTCGGGCATCATCCTGAAGGCGATGGGCATCCCGACCAGCATGTTCACCGTGCTGTTCGCCGTGGCCCGCACCGTCGGCTGGGTGAGCCAGTGGAAGGAGATGATCGAGGACCCGACGCAGCGTATCGGCCGCCCGCGCCAGGTCTATACCGGCTCCGTCAAGCGCGACTTCACGCCGATCACCGGGCGCGGCTGAGCCCTCATTCCTCCCGGGGCCGGCCTCGCGGCCCCGGAGAGCGGCATGGAAACCCCGCCCGGCGCCTTGCCGCGGCGGGGTTTGCCGTTCCGGGCACCGCCCGGCCCCGGCATGTTGCGGCGCGGTGTCACGAAGTCTTCATGCGTGGGGGCTTTTCAGCGGCCGGCGGGCCATCCATCAACCGGCCCGGTCCCTTCCTTCGCGAGAAGATCATGCGCCGCCAATTCCCGCTCCTGGGCTCCCGCCGGGCTGTCGCCGGTCTCATGGTCACCGCCCTCGCCATGGCGGGCGGCGCCGCGCAGGCCCAGAATCAGACCTCGCCCTCCCAGCCGGTCTCGGGCAGCCTCACCCTCTATACCAGCCAGCTGGAGCCCGATGCGGCGGCAACGGTGGAGGCCTTCCGCCAGCGCTATCCCGGCGTGACGGTGGAATGGCTGCGGGGCGGCACCAACCAGATCCTGCCCCGTCTGCGCGCCGAGATCGCCGCCGGCAGCCCGCGCGCTGACGTGCTACTGCTGGCCGATGCCCTGACCTTCGAATCCCTGGCCGCCGAGGGGCGGCTGCGGGAAAGCCCAGAGGTGAGGACGGGCGGCGTCCCGGCCGAGCGGCTGGACCCGAAGCACCGCTACTTCGCGACCAAGCTGATCACCACCGGCATCGTCTACAACACCCGCGCGCCCTTCGCGCCGAAGAGCTGGGCCGACCTGCTGCGGCCGGAGGCGCGCAACATGATCGCCATGCCGTCGCCCAGCGTCTCGGGCGCGGCGGCGCTGCACATCGCCGCCATGGTGCAGGCGCCGGGCCTGGGCTGGGACTATCTCGGCAAGCTGGCCAAACAAGGGCTGCAGCCGCGCGGCGGCAACGGGCAGGTCCTGCAGGCGGTGGCGAGCGGCGAGCGCGCCTATGGCATCGCCGTGGACTACCTGGCCCTGCGCGAGGCCGCGCGCGGCGCCCCGGTCCGCTTCGTCTTCCCGGAGGACGGGGTGAGCGCCGTCACCGAGCCCGCCGCGATCCTCTCCACCACGAAGAACGTGCCGGCCGCGGTGGCCTTCGTCTCCTTCCTGCTGTCGCGGGAAGGCCAGGAACTGGCGGCGAAGCAGGGCTTCCTGCCGGCCGATCCCGGGGTCGCGCCGCCGGCGGGCTTCCCCGACCCGCATTCGATCAAGGTCCTGGCCCTGGACGCGGCCCGCGCGGCGAAGGAGAACGAGGCGGACCTGCGCCGCTTCAACGACCTGATCGAATAGACGCTTGAATCCATCCCTGCTGCCCTCCCGCGGGCTGGCGCTCCTGGCGCTGGCCTGGCTGGTCCTGGTCGGTGCGGCGCCGCTGCTGCGGCTCCTGAGCGAGGCCTCCGGCCCGGCCCTGGCCCTGCTGCCCGCCGATGCGGCCGTCTGGCGCGCCACCTGGCGCACCGTGGCGGTGGCGGCCGGGGCCTGCCTGCTGGCCTGCCTGCTCGGCATGGCGCTGGTGTCGCTGCTGCTGCTGCGCGCGCCGCCCGGGCGGCGGGTTCTGCTCTTCCTGTGCATCCTGC
>NZ_BDLP01000320.1:0-4975 GCF_001950415.1 Roseomonas sp. TAS13 | reverse complement strand
GCGAAAGGCGGGGTCCGGGGACATACCATGTCCCCGGCGGAGAGGGGGTCCGGGCGGAGAGGCAGAGCCTCTCCCCCGGCGGCCGGCCTCGAAGCAAAACGCCCGCAGCCTCAGCGCATCGGCAGCGCATAGAGCAGCCCGCCCCGCGTCCAGAGCTCGTTCGGCCCGCGTGCCAGCCCGACCGGCGTCTTCGGCCCCATGTGGCGGTCGTACATCTCGCCGTAATTGCCCACTGCCTTCACCACGCGCACCACCCAGTCCGGGTCCAGCTTCAGCGACTGTCCCAGTTCCGGCGTGACCCCCAGCAGGCGGCGCGTGTCCGGGTTGGTGGTGGTCCGCTTCACCTCCTCCGCATTGGCGGAGGTGACGCCGCTCTCCTCCGCCTGGATCACCGCGTTCACGTACCAGCGCACCAGATCGTACCACTCGTCGTCGCCACGGCGGACATAGGGGCCGTAGGGCTCCTTGGAGAAGCGCTCGCCCAGGATCTTCCATTCCTCGGGATTGGGCATCGATGACCGCACGGCGGCGAGCTGCGAGGCATCCGTGCCGAAGGCATCGCAGCGACTGGCCTGCAGCGCGTCGGAAGCCTGGTCGTTGCGCTGGAAAAGCACCGGGCTGAAACCCAGGCCCTGGCTGCGGAAATAGTCCGCCGTCACCTGCTCGTTGGTCGTGCCCTGGATCAGGCAGATCGTGGCGCCGTTCAGCTCGGATGCCTTCGAGATCTGGGCATTGGCCCGGACCATGAAGCCGTGCCCGTCATAGAAATACGGCGTGATCGCCCGCAGCCCGAGTGTCACGTCGCGCAGCATCGTTTCCGTGCTGGTGCGGAACAGCACGTCGATCTCGCCCGAGGCCAGCGCCGTGAAGCGGCTGGAGGACGGCAGCGGCGTGAACCGCACCTTGCCGGCATCGTTGAACAGCGCCACGGCCAGGCCCCGGCACAGGTCCACGTCCAGTCCCTGCCACACGCCCTTGGAGTCCGGCAGGGCGAAGCCCGCCACGCCGGTATGGATGCCGCAGACAAGCTGTCCGCGCGCGCGGACCGCATCCAGCGTGGCCCCGGCCCGCGCGGCGCCAGGACCGGTCAGCAGCGCGGCCACGGACATGGCCAGGGCAAGAAGAAGGCGCTTCATCGTCACGACATCCCGGTTGTGAACCCGGAAAGAGTGCGAAGTCTGTTCCCGCACCGTCAACACGCCCGCCCGGCTTCCAGGGTGCTGGAACGCGCCACCCCGTCCGGCCGCTGCCCACGCCCCGGGCATTGCCGCGTGGCGCCGCCCATCTCCGCGCCGCTTCTGTCCCGCGAGCGGGCGCGGACAGCCACCGCCGAGCCCGAACAGACCGTTCCTCAGTGCCCCCGCACGTAATGCACGATGTCGATGAAGCCCTGGGCGGAGACTGGCAGCACCAGCAGCAGGACCGCCGTGATCAACACGATCGCCGCCCAGAACCGCTCCTGCCCCTTCGAGCGCTCGGGTGGCTCTTCACGCATCCGGAAACCCGCACCATCGAAGGGCATTCGCAGCACTCCCGCCAGCAGCTCCCACTCCCCGGGGGCAAAGCCTATCGGCACGGCCATCGCGGCCTCAAGTCCTATCCGTGCCGTTGCCCGGAACCCGCCCCGGCTCCGGCCCCGACCGCTGCGCCGATGGGAACGGTGCGGGCGTCTCCCCCCGCCACACGCCCGGTGCGGCCCCTCCGGCGTCATGCCCCCCGCCACTCCCGGCGGAGGCCGCCGGACCGCCCAACGGCGCCCGGGCTTGCGGTTCGCGGTATCCCCATTAACGTCCGGCAGGCCGGGAGGAGCGTCTCCGCCGCGCCGTGCCCGATGAAAAACCCGTGTCCCCGCACCAGATCAGGCCCAGCATGAACCTGATGACCGCCCCCGCCCCCATCCTGTTCCAGCCGCCGAAGCGCCCGGCCACCGAGCCGCAGAAGCCGCTGCGGGTGGAATCCCCCTACCAGCCCGCCGGCGACCAGCCCGCCGCCATCGCCGACCTCGTCGCCGGCCTGCGGCAGGGGGAGCGCGACCAGGTCCTGCTCGGCGTCACCGGCTCGGGCAAGACCTTCACCATGGCCAAGGTCATCGAATCCGTGCAGCGCCCGACCCTGATCCTGGCGCCCAACAAGACCCTCGCGGCCCAGCTCTACGGGGAGATGAAGTCCTTCTTCCCCGACAACGCGGTGGAATACTTCGTCTCCTACTACGACTACTACCAGCCGGAAGCCTATGTCCCGCGCACCGACACCTATATCGAGAAGGATTCCGCGATCAACGAGCAGATCGACCGCATGCGCCACAGCGCCACACAGGCGCTGCTGGAACGCGGCGACGTCGTGATCGTCTCCTCCGTCTCCTGCATCTACGGCATCGGCTCGGTCGAGACCTACGGCAACATGACCGTGCGCCTCGAACAGGGCGGCCGCATCGCGCGCGAGACTCTGCTCAAGGCCCTGGTGGAACTCCAGTACCGCCGCAACGACGCCGCCTTCGCCCGCGGCACCTTCCGCGTGCGCGGCGAGACGGTGGATGTCTGGCCCTCCCACATGGAGGACCGGGCCTGGCGCATCTCCCTCTTCGGCGACGAGGTGGACGGGCTGCGCGAGTTCGACCCGCTGACCGGCGAGGTTTCCGGCGAGATGGAACGCATCGCCATCTACGCCAACTCGCACTACGTCACCCCGCGCCCGACGCTCATCCAGGCGATCAGGCAGATCAAGACGGAACTCAAGCAGCGCCTCGCCGAGCTCAACGACGCCGGCCGGCTGCTGGAGGCCCAGCGCCTGGAACAGCGCACCACCTTCGACATCGAGATGCTGGAGACCACCGGCGTCTGCAAGGGCATCGAGAACTACTCCCGCTACCTCTCCGGCCGCGGCCCCGGCGAGCCGCCGCCGACCCTCTTCGAGTACCTGCCCGCCAACGCCCTCCTCGTCGTCGATGAAAGCCACGTCACCGTGCCGCAGATCGGCGGCATGTACCGGGGCGACTTCGCGCGCAAAACCATCCTGGCCGAGCACGGCTTCCGCCTGCCCTCCTGCATGGACAACCGCCCCCTGAAGTTCGAGGAGTGGGACACCTTCCGTCCCCCCAGCCTCTTCGTCTCCGCCACCCCCGGCCCCTGGGAGATGGAGCGCGCCGCCGGCACCTTCGCCGAGCAGGTGATCCGCCCCACCGGCCTGATCGACCCGGTCTGCGAGATCCGCCCCGTCGAAGGCCAGGTGGACGACCTCCTCGCCGAATGCCGCATCATCCGCGACAAGGGCGGCCGCGTCCTCGTCACCACGCTCACCAAGCGCATGGCCGAGGATCTCACCGAGTACATGACGGAGACCGGCATCAAGTGCCGCTACCTGCACTCGGACGTGGACACGCTGGAGCGCATCGAGATTATCCGTGATCTCCGCAAGGGCGTCTTCGACGTGCTGATCGGCATCAACCTGCTGCGCGAGGGCCTGGACATCCCCGAATGCGCCCTTGTCGCCATCCTCGACGCCGACAAGGAAGGCTTCCTCCGCTCCACCACCTCGCTGATCCAGACCATCGGCCGCGCCGCCCGCAACGCCGAAGGCCGCGTCATCCTCTACGCCGACCGGATGACCAACAGCCTGAACAACGCGCTGGGCGAGACCGAGCGGCGCCGCGCCAAGCAGATGGCCTACAACGAGGAACACGGCATCACGCCGCAGACCATCCGCCGCGACATCTCCGACGTGCTGCAATCCGTCTACGAGCAGGACTACGTCACGGTGGAGGCGGTCGAAGGCTCCGAGACGGCGGAATTCGTCGGCAAGGACCTCCGCGCCTCGATCGCCGAGCTCGAACGCCGCATGCGCGCCGCCGCCGCCGACCTGGAATTCGAAACCGCCGCCCGCCTGCGCGACGAGATCAAGCGCCTCGAAGCCATGGAGCTCGGCCTCGACGCCGGCCCCGTCACCCACGCCAAGGACATCCGCGCCAAGGGCGACTGGCGCCCCAAGCCCCTCGGCCCCGGCGGCGGCGGCTACGATCCCAAGAAGACCACCCGCGGCGGCCGCTCCCGCGGCCAGCGTGCCGCCGCCCGCAAGGGCTGATCTTCCGCATCCGGCGCCGCTCCGTCCCGGGGGACAAGGCTCCGCCTTTTCCCCCGGCCCCCTTATCCGCCAGGACCCTGCGGGCCCTGGACCCGATGAACTGGTGCCCGCTGATGACGGATCGCGCCGGAGAGCATCGCTCTCCGGCGGACTGCCGGTGCCACCCGCGTGGACAAGGTGTTTTTCTGTTCGGGAGCCCCGCGTCTCCACCGGCTCCCGGGGATCAGGCGGCAAGAACAACGGCAGCCACCGGCACCCACTCAAGCCCGGGGTCCGGGGACCGGCTTCGGTCCCCGGCGGAGAGGGGGTCCGGGGCGAGAGGCAGCGCCTCTCCCCTGGCGGCCGGCCACGAAGCGCGATGCCGGAACCGGCCCCGTCACTCTTCCGCCCCGCGTCCCGGCCGCAGCAGCCTGTCCCGCAGCAGGCCGAAGCCCAGCACCGACAGCACCGAGGCACCCAGCAGCAGCGCCGCGAAGCCGAGCGGCGCGAAGGCATTGCCGGAAAGGTCCCGCACCCGCCCGGCCAGCGCCGGCAGCCCGGCCATGCCCAGCCCGAAGACGGTGTAGAACACGCCCAGCCCCAGGGAGCGGCGCTCCGGCGGCAGGATGGTCGCAGGCAGCGACACCATCGGCCCGCCCGCCAGCCCGCCGAGCAACCCGTAGAGCAGCAGCAGCGACAGGGGCGCCACCGGCAGGAAGGCGACGCTCGCCGCCATCAGCGCCGCCACCCCCGCCGAGAAGCGCAGCACCGAGCCAGCCCGCGCCGCCGCCCAGCCGCCGAAGGGCAGCAGCGGCACCGCCCCCCAGCCCGCGAGGCTCGCCACCCATCCCGCCCCGGCCACGCCATAGCCACGCTCCGCCAGCCAAGCCGGCGCGAAGCCCAGCACGATCACCAGCGC
>NZ_BDLP01000319.1:0-5032 GCF_001950415.1 Roseomonas sp. TAS13 | reverse complement strand
GAGACAGGAACTGGGGGCGGGCGAGCTGCTCGTGACCTCCATGGACCGCGACGGCACCAAGTCCGGCTTCGACCTGGATCTGCTGCGCGCCGTGCGCGCCGCGGTACGGCTGCCGCTGGTGGCCTCCGGCGGCGTCGGCAACGTCACCCATTTCGTGGAGGGCGCGCGGGCCGGGGCCACCGGCCTGCTCGCCGCCAGCGTGTTCCATTACGGCGAGATGCGGATCGGGGAAGCCAAGGCGGCGCTGGCCGCCGCCGGCCTGCCGGTCCGCCCGCCCAGCGAGGCGGAGGCCGCCTGACATGGCCAAGGACAGCAAGAGCGCCCGCGAGGATCTCGCCAAGGGCAAGAAGAAGCGCGTCGCCATCCCGGCCGCGAAGGGCAAGCCCAAGCCGGCCGCCAAGGGCAAGAAGAAGGCGCCCGCCCTGCCGCTGCCGGAAACCCTGCCGGCCGTGCCGCTGCCGCCCGCCAAGCGCGCCCGGGCAGCGGAGAAGAAGCACCTCCAGCCGCTCGACGTGCCGGCGCGGGGCGATGTGACGATCCTCGAACGGCTCTGGCAGACGGTGGAGCAGCGCCGTGTCTCCGGGGATGTGACCGCCTCCCACTCCGCCCGGCTGATGGCGCGCGGCACCGCCAAGGTCGCCCAGAAGCTGGGCGAGGAAGCCGTGGAATGCGTGATCGAGGCAACGCTCGGCAACCGCCACGCCACCGTGCTGGAAAGCGCCGACGTGCTTTATCACCTGATCGTGGTCTGGGTGGATGCGGGCATCCGCCCCGAGGAGGTCTGGGGCGAGCTGACGCGGCGCGAGGGCATCAGCGGCATCGCCGAGAAGGCCGCCCGGCCCAAGGGTGTCCTGCGCGCGGCCCGTACCACCAAGCTGCCCTGACTGACGGCTGCGCCCCTCTTGCGTCCAGGCCGGACGCGTCCCAGGAAAGAGGGATATGTCCGGAGGAGCAAACCATGCCCGTCAGCGGCCTTCCGCCCTATGATGACGGCAACATCTTCGCCCGCATCCTGCGCGGCGAGTTGCCCGCCAAGACGATCCACGAGGATGAGTGGGCCGTCGCCTTCCACGACATCGCGCCGCAGGCGCCCGTGCACGTTCTGGTGATCCCGCGCGGCCGCTACGTCTCGCTGGCGGATTTCGCCGGCAAGGCCAGCGAGGCCGAGATCGCGGGCTTCTGGCGCGCCGTGGCCAAGGTGGCCAGGGATCTGGGCCTGGAGCAGCCGGGCTATCGCACCCTGTCCAACATGGGGGAGAATGCCGGGCAGGAGGTGCCGCATTTCCATGTCCATCTCTTCGGCGGCAGGCCGCTGGGGCGGATGCTCTCCCCGGCCGAAGGCTGAGCGGAGGCCGTGACCCCGCCGGCGCCCTTTTCGGCTGTTCCTCCGGCATGAGCGCCGCCGAGGCCCGGGCCGCGCTCGATGCGGCCGGCAGCCTGCCCGACCCGGAGCTGGACCTCGTCACCGTGGCCCTCCAGTTCGCGCGCATCGACGCGCCGGAGGCCGACTGGCAGGCCGCGCAACAGATCCTCTCCGCCCTGGCGCGCGAGGTGGTCCAGGCCGCCATGGCCGATCCCGAGGCGGATGGCGGCGACCCGGAAGCCCGCCGCGCCCTGCTGGTGCGGGTGATCCACGGCGCGGGTGGCTATGGCGGCGATACCGAGAGCTATGACGACCTCTCCAACGCCAACCTGATCCGCGTCACCGAGCGGCGGCGCGGCCTGCCGGTGGCGCTCGGCATCCTCTGGCTGCACGCGGCGGAAGCCGCCGGCTGGGGCGCGCACGGCATCGACTTCCCCGGCCATTTCCTGCTGGGGATCGAGGGCGGGCGCGGCCAGGTGGTGACGGACCCCTTCTCCGGCGGCCAGTCCCTGGGTCCGCGCGAGTTGCGGAACCTGCTCAAGGCCGTCGAGGGGGAGCGCGCCGAGCTGCGCCCCGGCCTGCTGGCGCCGATGGGCAAGCGCGCGGTGCTGCTGCGCCTGCAGAACAACATCAAGCTGCGCCGCCTGCGCGCCGGCGACGTGCCGGGCGCCCTCTCCTGCACCGAGGACATGCTGCGCCTCGCCCCCGATGCCGCCGGCCTGTGGCGGGAGGCCGGGCTGATGAACCAGCGCCTGGACCGCATCGGCGCCGCCATCGCCAGCCTGGAGCGTTTCCTGGAACTGGCCGGCGCGGGCGAATCCGCCGACCGCATCCGCCAGCTCATCGAGGAGCTGCGGCAAAGGCTGAACTGAGCGCGATCCCCCCTTTTGGCCGGTGCCGGGGCGCGCTTAGATGCGGGGAATGAGCGAAGTCGTCAGTCTGCGGCCCGCACAGGGTCCCTCCCTCCGCGGTTCCCCGGAAGACAAGATCTGGGCGGTGATCGCCTCGGTCGGCAAGACCAGCCGCATCGCGAACATCTACGCCAGCCGCGACGCCGCCCTGGCGGACCGCAGCTGGCGCGAGCAACAGGTCCGCGCCTACGCCACCTTCCTGCGCAGCAGCCAGCAGCCCGTGCCGCATTACAGCGTGGCACCGATCCGCCGCGCCGACCTGCCACGCAAATGGTCCCCCCTGCCGGCACTGGGCTTCCTGCGCGGCGAGTTCGCCTGATCCAGGCGCGGCGGCCGCCGGCCCTGGGCGCCGCGCCTCGTGGCGGCCCGCCCGGGGACAGGGCGGCGCCCGAAACAGAAAGGGCGGCGCATCCGGCGATGCGCCGCCCTTTCCGAAATCGACCGGGGCACAAAGGCCCCGGCTGTTACGCCGCGGCGCTCTCCGAGCGGCGGGCGTGCTTCTTGCGCTCATGCGGGTCGAGGTAGCGCTTGCGCAGGCGGATCGCCGAAGGCGTCACCTCCACCAGCTCGTCCTCCTCGATATAGGCGATGGCCTGCTCCAGGCTCATCCGGCGGGGCGGGGTCAGGAGAAGCGCCTCGTCCTTGCCGGCGGCACGGATGTTGGTGAGCTTCTTCTCCTTGATCGGGTTCACTTCCAGGTCGTTGTCCCGGGAGTGCTCGCCGAGGATCAGGCCCACATAGACCTTCACGCCCGGATCGACGAAGAGCGTGCCGCGCTCCTGCAGGTAGAACAGGGCGTACTGGATCGCCTCGCCATCGGAATTGCTGATCAGCGAGCCGTTGCGGCGGCCCTCGATCGGCCCGGCCCAGGGCTGATAGCCCAGGAAGAGCCGGTTCATCATGCCGGTGCCGCGCGTGTCCGTCAGGAACTCGCCGTGGTAGCCGATCAGGCCACGCGAGGGCATGTGGAAGGTGAGGCGCACCTTGCCGCCGCCCGAGGGGCGCATGTCCTGCATCTGCCCCTTGCGCATGGAGAGCTTCTCCACGACGACGCCGGAGAACTCCTCGTCCACATCGACGAGCACCTCCTCGAAGGGCTCCTCGCGCTCGCCGGTCTCCTCGTTCTCGCGGGTCAGCACGCGCGGGCGGCCGATGGTGAGCTCGAAGCCCTCGCGCCGCATGGTCTCGATCAGCACGCCGAGCTGCAGCTCGCCGCGGCCGGAAACCTCGAAGCTGTCGGCCTCCTCGCTGTCCTTCACGCGGATCGCGACATTGCCCTCGGTCTCCTTGAAGAGACGGTCGCGGATCTGGCGGGAGGTGACCTTCTTGCCCTCGCGGCCGCCGAGCGGGCCGTCATTGATGCGGAAGGTCATGCTCAGGGTCGGCGGATCGACCGGGATGGCCGGCAGCGGCTCCGTCACCTCGGGGGAGGCGATGGTGTCCGGGATGGTGGCGTCGGACAGGCCGGCGATGGCGATGATGTCGCCCGCCTGCACCTCCTCCACCGGCACGCGGTCCAGGCCGGAGAAGGTCATCAGCTTGGTCAGGCGGCCGGTCTCGACCACCGTGCCGTCCTGGCGCAGCACGCGGACCGGCATGTTCACCTTGGCGGTGCCCTGCTCGATGCGGCCGGTCAGGATGCGGCCGAGGAAGTTGTCCGCCTCCAGGATCGAGGCGTTCATGGCGAAGGGCTTGTCGAGATCGACCTTCGGCGCCGGCACATGGCTCAGGATCAGGTCGAACATCGGCGACAGGTCCTTGCGCGGCCCGTCCATCGTCAGGTCGGCCCAGCCCTGGCGGCCCGAGGCGAACATGGTATGGAAGTCGAGCTGCTCGTCCGTCGCGCCGAGGGCGGCGAAGAGGTCGAAGACCTCGTTGTGCACCTCGTCCGGGCGGGCGTCCTGGCGGTCCACCTTGTTGATGACCACGATCGGCTTCAGCCCGCGGGCCAGCGCCTTGGTCAGCACGAACTTGGTCTGCGGCAGCGGCCCCTCGGCGGCGTCGCAGAGCACGATGGCGCCATCGACCATGGAGAGGATGCGCTCGACCTCGCCGCCGAAATCGGCGTGGCCCGGCGTGTCCACGATGTTGATCTTGACGCCCTTCCACTCCACCGCCGTGGACTTGGCGAGGATGGTGATGCCGCGCTCGCGCTCCAGGTCGTTGCGGTCGAGGGCGCGCTCGGCCACGGCCTGGTTGGCGCGGAAGGCGCCGGCCTGCTTCAGCAGGTTGTCGACGAGCGTGGTCTTGCCGTGGTCGACGTGCGCGATGATCGCGACGTTGCGAAGTTCCATGAGCAGGGATGTCCCGGTAGCGTTGCGCAAGCCGGAAATGCCCCGACAGCGCCATGTTGCGGCACACAAATAGGCGACCGTGCGGCAAAAAGCGAGGGTTGAAGCCTTGCACCGGGCTCGCCACAGACGCGCGCGCCTGTTCCCAAGGTCGGGAAAGGCGGGCTCCGGCCGTATCAGACCCCAGAAAGCGCGCCCTGGGAAGCCGGTCCGGAGCCCGCCATCCGGGAAAGATCAAGAAAACTTCCCGGACAGCCGTTCGGGCGGAGGCCGGTCCGGGAACCTGCCCGGCCGGCCCTCCCCAGCCTCAGCGCATCGGGGGCGACAGGCTGCCCGGAGACGGGGGCTGCATGGAGCCCGCAGGGGGCGGCGGTGAAGCCGGGCGCATGCCGGGCGGCGGCGCGGCCGGGCGGGAGAGCGCCGCATCGGCCTCGTCGAGCGCGGCCAGCGAGGCCCGGGCGTCACGC
>NZ_BDLP01000318.1:0-5049 GCF_001950415.1 Roseomonas sp. TAS13 | reverse complement strand
CGCCTTACGGTGGAGCTGTGCGTAGATGTGATCAAGAGACAGGCTTTTCCGGCAGGGCGGGCGCGCGCCAGTAGTCGCGCAGCAGGGCGACATCTTCCGGCCGGTCCTGGCGCAGATGCGCGGCGAGCATGGTGGACAGCGCCCCGACCTCCCGCCCGCCCATGGCGTTGGGCTGGCCGGTGATGCTGAAGGGCCCCATGCCCGGCGCGCCGATACGGCCGGTGAGGAGATGGCAGTTGATCAGCGCGTTGGCCTTGTCGGTGCCGGCGCTGGACTGGTTCACGCCCTGGCTCCAGAGCGTCACCACCTTCGGATGCCGCGCGAAGAGGCTGCAGAAGGCCTGGATCAGCGACGGGGCGAGGCCGGTCAGGGCCGGCGCCTCCGCCGCCACCGCGCGCGCCGCTTGCAGGGTCGGTTCCAGCCCCTCGGTGCGGCTGGCGAGGAAAGCCGCATCGGCGAAGCCGTTGTCGTGGAGATGGACCAGCAGCGCGGCGAAGAGCGCGACATCGCTGCCGGGGCGCAGAGGCAGGTGCAGCGTGGCGCCCTCGCAGCTCGCGGTGCGGCGCGGGTCGAGCACGATCAGCTTCATCTCCGGCCGCGCGGCGCGGGCGGCGGCCAGGCGCTGGTAGAGCACCGGGTGGCACCAGGCGAGGTTGCTGCCGACCAGCACGACGAGATCGGCCAGCTCCAGGTCCTCGTAGATGCCGGGGACGAGGTCCTCGCCGAAGGCGCGCGTATGGGCGGCCACGGCGCTGGCCATGCAGAGGCGCGAGTTGCTGTCTATGTTCGCCGTGCCCAGCGCCGCCTTCGCGAGCTTGTTGGCGGCGTAATAGTCCTCGGTCAGCAACTGCCCGGAGACATAGAGCGCCGTGCCCTCCGGCCCGTGGCTGGCCAGGGCGCGGCGGAAGCCTTCCGCCACCGTGTCCAGCGCGGCGTCCCAGGAGGCGCGCCGGCCGTTGACCTCGGGGTGCAGAAGCCGGTCCGCGAGGCCGGTCGTCTCGGCCAGGGCGGAGCCCTTGGAGCAGAGCCGCCCGCCGCTCGCCGGATGCGCCGCGTCGCCCGCGACCGGGCCGCCATCCGGCCTTGCCAGCACGCCGCAGCCGACGCCGCAATAGGGGCAGGTGGTACGGACGGTCTCCATCTCAGTACACGTCCCGCAGGTAGCGACCCTGGCGCGCCAGGGCGACGATCCAGTCGCGCGCCGCATCGGCATCCATGCCGCCCTGCGACATGGCGATCCCGCGCAGCGCGGTGTCCACGTCCTTGGCCATGCGCGCGGCATCGCCGCAGATGTAGAAGCGGCCGCCATCCTGCAGCCAGCGCCAGAGATCGGCGGCTTCCTCCTTCATGCGGTCCTGGACATAGACCTTCCGCTTCTGGTCGCGCGACCAGGCGAGGGAGAGCCGTTCCAGCGTGCCGTCCCGCTGCCAGGCCTCGATCTCCTCGCGGAAAAGGAAGTCGCTCGCCTCGTGCTGGTCGCCGAAGAAGAGCCAGGTGCGGCCCCTGATGCCCTGCGCGGCGCGGTGCTGCAGGAAGGCGCGGAAGGGCGCGATGCCGGTGCCGGGGCCGCACATGATCACGGGCACGGCGGGGTCTTCCGGCAGGCGGAAATGGCTTTCCTGCATATGCGCCGGCAGCGGCACGCATTCGGGCAGGACGCGTTCGATGTCGTGTGGCTCGGCATGGGCGCCGCCTTCGGCAAGCGGCAGGGCGCGGAAGCCCAGATGCGCCGAGGCCACGCCGTCGCGCACCCGCCCGCGACGCGGCGCGCGCACCACGCTGACGCAGAGCTCGACACGCCCCGGCACGGCGAGCGGCGAGGAGGCGATGGAATAGAGCCGCGGCTTGAGCCCCGGCAGCGAGGCGGCAAGGTCGGCCAGCGGTGGGCGGGCGGAGGGGAAGTGCTCCAGCAGGTCCAGCAGGTCGGCATCGGCGGGCTCGGCGCCGTCCTCGCCCTCCGCCAGCCGGCGCAGCGCGGCGGCCTCGCCCGGTTCCTTCGCCGCGCCGGCCAGAAGGTCCAGCGTGCGGTCCAGCGGGCGGGCGATGGCGAGGTGCAGCGAGAAGGCCTCGCGCAGCGGGCGGCTCTCGCCATCCGGGCAGGGCACGGCTTCCTCGCCCGTGGCGCCGAGCGCGGCGATGCTGGCTTCGACAACCGCCGGATCGTTGGGCGCCAGCAGGCCGAGGCTGTCGCCGGGCAGGTAGTGCAGCCCGCTGCCCTCCAGCTCCAGCACGACGTTGCGTACGTCTTTGGCCGAGCTCGCGCCGGTGAGGCGGCGGGCACCGCGCAGGCGAACCGGCACCAGCGCCGGCCCCTTCGCCTTCGGCGTGGCTTTCGGCGCGGCGGCGGGGGCCTCGGCCAGCAGCGCCTTCAGCATCTTCTGCGTCGCCTTGCCGCCGGGCACGCAAAGGCCGAGCGAGGCTTCCTCCCCCTTGGCCAGCGCCTCGGCATAGGTCTGGCAGACATAGCCGCACTGGCCGCAATCGAGCTGCGCCATGGCCGCCATCAGGCGGCGCGGCTGCGGCCTGCCCTCGGCGAGCTTCAGCCGCTCATCCATCCCCAGCGCCGGGTCGTGCCAGGGGAAGTCCTCCTCCTCCTGCGGCGCGGGCTGGGACATGTTCTCCGCCGCTCCGCCATAGAGGCCGGCGAGGAAGCCGTTCAGCCAGGCGCGCTGGACGGGGCTGAAGGGGGCGCTGTCGGGGATCAGCGGCACCGGGGCGGGCTGGCCGAAGCTTTGGGGAGCCGAGGCCTGGGGGACCAGCGCGTTCATGCGACGCTCTCCGGATGGGGGGCCTCGGCGATGGCGCGCAGCGCGCCCTCGTCATGCCGGGCGGCGAAGTCGTGGAAGGAGGCCTCGGGGTCTTCCTCGGCCCAGGCGCGCAGCAGGTTCAGCACCATCGGGCCGAGCTCGTCATGCGCGACCTTGGGGCGCACCAGCCGGCCGATGCGCTGCTGCGACCCGGCGCCGCCGCCGACATGCAGGTCATAGCCCTCGACCTCCTCCTCGCCGCGCTCCACCTTGGCGCCGATCAGGCCGATATCGCCGATATAGTGCTGGGCGCAGGAATTGTGGCAGCCGGTGAGATGGATGTTCACCGGCTGCGGCACGGCGATGCGCGCATCGAGATAGTCGGTCAGCGCCGCGCCGTGCTGCTTGGTGTGCGCGGCCGCGAACTTGCACCCTGCCGCGCCGGTGCAGGCGACGAGGCCGCCGCGGATATGGCTCGCCTCCCAGCCCAGGCCCAGCGCCACGATCTCCGCCTGTACCTGCGGCATGGCCTCGCGCGGGATGTCGATGATCAGGATGTTCTGCCAGGGTGTCAGGCGCAGGTTGCCGGAACCGTGCCGGTCGGCGATCGCGGCGATGCCGCGCATGCGCTCCGCCGTCACGCGCGCCATGGGCAGGGTCAGGCCGATATACTGCAGCCCTTCCTGCTTCTGGTCATGCACGCCGAGATGGCCGTGCTTCTCCTGCGCGGAGAAGTCCACGCTGTTCTCCGCCCGGCGCAGCGGCGCGCCGAGCTGCTTCTCGACCTCCGCGATGAACCTGTCGAAGCCCCAGGCGTCGAGCACGTATTTCAGCCGCGCCTTCCTGCGGTCCGTGCGGTCGCCGTTGGCGATGAAGACGCGCAGGATGGCGTCGGACACCTTCACCGCATCGCCCGGCGGCAGCACCACGCCCGTATCCCGGGCGAAGTCCTTGTGCCCCGTGATACCGCCCAGCGCGAGGCGGAACAGCGCCTCCCCCTCCACCCGGACGGCGGTGAAGGCGACGTCGGCCGTGTCCTCCAGTACCGGGATGCGGCCGCCGCCGTCGAAGGAGATGTTGAACTTGCGCGGCAGGCCGAACAGGTCGCGCGTGTGCAGGATGTGGAAGTGCAGCGCCCGCACCACCGGCCGCACGTCGATGATCTCGTGCGGGTCGATCCCCGCCGTCGGAGTGGCGGAGATGTTGCGGATGTTGTCCGCCCCCGTGCCCTTGGGCAGGATGCCGATCTCGCCCAGCCGCTCGATCACCTCCGGCCCCTTGTCCGCCGGGATCATGCGGATCTGCAGGTTGCAGCGGTTGGTGACGTCGGTGTAGCCGCCGCCGCATTCCTCGGCGATGGCGGCGATGCCGCGGAACTGGTGCGTGGTGATGATGCCGCCGGGGATGCGCAGCCGGCACATGAAGGCATCCTGCGTCGGCCCGACAAAGAACAGCCCGTGCCAGCGGGTCAGCAGGTTGTCCACGCCATGTGGGAACCTGCCCTGTTCCGCGCGGGCCACGACCTCGTCCCAGCGGTCCAGCGGATGCTTCTCGCGCTTGGCCTTCTCCTCGGCCGTCAGCTTGCCGCCCCGGGCGATGGTGGCGTCCTGCGCCGCGCGCATCGCATCGGCGGGCGCGCCGCCGGCAGCGCCACCGGCGGGGGCGAGGCTGCCGCGCCGGGCCTCGACGCCCGCCATGAAGCCCTTGAGGTAGTTCTGCTGCTCGTCGGTGAAGGCCTGGTTCATGCGGCGCGCTCCAGATGGTCCGGCCCCAGGGCGAGCCCGGCGCGGTCAGGGCCCACCGGACGGCCGCTGACGATGAGGTCGAGATAGAAGGAGGAATCCCCGGCATCGCCGTAGAGCACGGCGCCGACGAGGCGGCCGTCGCGCAGCCAGAGGCGGCGGAAATGGCCGGAGGCGGGGTCGTGGAAGGTGACCGCCTCGGCATCCGGCGGGGCGACCTGCCCGCCCGACCAGACCGCGACGCCGGAGATCTTCAGCGCCGCCGCGTCGGGGCGGGGCGCATAGGCGCCGGCCTCCCCGGCGATGGCGGCGGCGGCGGTCTCGGCCATGGCCAGCGCCGGGGCGACGAGGCCGACCACGGCGCCGTTGTGCTCGGCGCATTCGCCGACGGCGTAGATCGCAGGGTCCGCCGTCCGCATCGCGTCATCCACCAGGATGGCGCGGTTGACCGGCAGGCCTGCGGCGGCGGCGAGCGAGGAGTCGGGCCGCACGCCGACCGCCAGCACCACGATCTCGGCGGGGACCACGCCGCCATCGGCGAGGCGCACGCCACTGGCATG
>NZ_BDLP01000317.1:0-5085 GCF_001950415.1 Roseomonas sp. TAS13 | reverse complement strand
CCGCAAGGCCGAGCGCCTGGCGCGGGAGCGCGAGGAGATGGGTCCGGTCAACCTGCGCGCCGAGGGCGAGGTGGCGGAGATCGAGGCACGCCTCGCCGGGCTGGATGCCGAGCGCGACAGCATCGCCACCGCGATCCACAAGCTGCGCGGCTCGGTCGGCCACCTGAACCGCGAGGCGCGGGAGCGGCTGCGCGCCGTCTTCGACAAGGTGAACGCGGAGTTCCAGGCGCTCTTCACCCGGCTCTTCGGCGGCGGGCGGGCGCATCTGGCCCTGGTCGGGTCGGAGGATATCCTGGAGGCCGGCCTGGAACTCTTCGCCGAGCCGCCGGGCAAGAGGCTGGCCGCCCTCTCGCTGCTCTCGGGCGGTGAGCAGGCGCTGACCGCGCTGTCCCTGATCTTCGCCGTGTTCAGGTGCCAGCCCGCCCCGGTCTGCGTGCTGGACGAGGTGGACGCCCCCCTGGACGACGCCAATGTCGAGCGCCTCTGCGGGTTGCTGGACGCGATGGCGGAAGGGGGCACCCGCTTCCTGGTGGTCACGCACCACCCGCTGACCATGGCCCGCATGCACCGGCTCTACGGCGTCACCATGCAGGAGCGCGGCGTGTCCCGCCTGCTCAGCGTGGACCTGTCGCGAGCGGTGGAGATGGTGGCCCAGGCGACGGCCTGAACGGTCGTTGCGCTTCAGGCGCCTGGGGAGGGCGGCGCCTTCCCGCCCGGGCCACAGGCACCCCTGGGGAACATGAACGCCTTGTGCGTTGACCCGACTCCCCGCGCGGGCGTCCTGTTCCCGCGATGTTCCGCTTCTTCGAAAGCCTGGTGAACCCGGCCGCGAATCCGGGGGAGAAGGCCGCGCGCTTCCTGGGCGTGCCGGTGCCGGAGGGGGCGCCGCCGCCCTCGCTGCTGGGATTCTACTGGCACTATGCCAGGCAGGCGAAGCTCGTCTTCCTGCTGCTTTTCGTGATGGGGATGTGGGTGGCGCTGCTGGACGCGCTGATCCCGATCTTCATCGGCCGGGTGATCTCGCTGCTGCAGGCCCATCCGCCGGAGCGGCTCTTCGCCGAGGCCTGGGGGCCGCTGCTCGGCATGGCGCTGGTGATGGTGCTGGTGCGGCCGGCCTCCATCCTGATGCAGAACCTCGTGGTGCAGCAGGCGGTGGTGCCGGGCTTCACCGGGATGATCCGCTGGCAGGCGCACTGGCATGTGGTGCGGCAGGGCTGGGCCTTCTTCCAGGAGGATTTCTCGGGCCGAATCGCCACGCGGGTGATGCAGGCGGGGCCGGCGCTGCGCGAGAGCATCGTCTCCGGCGTCAATGCCGTCTGGTACATCCTGGTCTATGCCAGCGGGGCGGTGCTCTGGCTGGTCTCGGCGGACTGGCGGCTGGCGCTGCCGGTTCTGCTGTGGTTCTGCCTCTACGTGGTGCAGCTCCGCCTCGTGGTGCCGCGGCTGCGGGAACGGGCGCGGCGGGCCTCGGAGGCGCGCTCGCTGCTCACCGGGCGGGTGGTGGACAGCTACACCAACATCCTGACCGTGAAGCTCTTCGCCCGGGCGCGGGACGAGGACGACTTCGTGGGCGAGGGGCTGAACCAGCTCACCGACCGCTTCCAGCGCCAGACCCGCATCGTCACGCTGAACGGGCTGTTGCTGTCCTCGCTGAACGCGCTGCTGATGACGGGAATGGCGGCGCTGTCGATCTGGCTCTGGACGCAGGGCGAGATCGGGCTCGGCGTCGTGGCCACGGCGCTGCCCATGGCCTGGCAGATCGTGAACATCTCCGGCTGGGTCGCCTTCAACGTCTCCTCGATCTTCGAGAATATCGGCGTGGTGCAGGAGGGCATGGCCTCCATCGCCGTGCCGCCTACCGCGCCCGATCCGCCGGAGGCGAAGGAGCTCGTCGTCACGCGCGGCGAGGTGCGGTTCGATAAGGTCCGCTTCGGCTATGGGCGGGAAGGGCAGGCGGTGCTGGACGGCTTCGACCTGACCATCGCGCCGGGCGAGCGGATCGGGCTGATCGGCCATTCCGGCGCCGGCAAGACCACGGCCATCAACCTGCTGCTGCGGTTCTTCGAGCCCGATTCGGGGCGCATCCTGATCGATGGACAGGACATTACCGCGGTGACAGCCGAGTCGCTGCGCTCAGCCATCGGCGTGGTGACACAGGACACCGCGCTGCTGCACCGCTCGGTCGGCGACAACATCCGCTATGGCCGCCCCGATGCGGATGACGCGGCGGTCACGGCGGCGGCACGGCAGGCCCAGGCGGATGGCTTCATCGCGCGGCTGGAGGACTGGCGCGGCCGCACCGGCTACGACGCCCATGTCGGCGAGCGCGGCGTGAAGCTGTCCGGCGGGCAGCGGCAGCGCATCGCCATCGCGCGCGTGCTGCTGAAGGATGCGCCGATCCTGGTGCTGGACGAGGCGACGAGCGCGCTCGATTCGGAGGTGGAGGCGGCGATCCAGGAACAGCTGGAGCGGTTGATGCAGGGCAAGACTGTGATCGCCATCGCGCATCGGTTGTCCACCATCGCGCGGCTCGATCGTCTGGTCGTGCTGGAACACGGGCGCATCGCGGAGATGGGCACGCATGCGCAATTATTGGGCCGCGGCGGAGCCTATGCGCGCTTGTGGGAGCGGCAGTCCGGCGGTTTCGTCTCAGCTTGACACCGTGTGAACGGTTCCTTACGAGCCCATTGCCTTCCGGGGGTTAGGCCCGCAGGGAGCGAGGGTGGTAAAGCACGGCGACTTCGACGACCGCTTGCGGAAAGCCCGGGCCCAGCAGGGCCTGGATCCCGACCCTGAAAAGGGAAAGGGAGGGCTGCCGGCAGGCGTGTGGGGTCTGGGGCTGCGGATCGGTGCCGAGCTGGTCTCGGCCCTGATTGTCGGCACCGTGATCGGCATGGCGCTGGACCGGTGGTTCGGCACGTCCCCCTGGCTTCTGCTGGTCTTCTTCCTTGTGGGCGGCGCCGCCGGGGTGCTGAATCTTTACCGCGTTCTTTCCCCGGGGCGTGGGCGCGACCGCTGAATGAGGGCAGGGCCTTGGCGACTGAAGGCAAGACGATCGACGCGCTGAGCCAGTTCGAGCTCATCCCCGTGCTGGGGCCTGTCGGCCGCGCTGTCGGGTTCACCCAGTCCACCGCCCATATGCTGCTCGCGGTCGGCCTGATCTCCGCCCTGATGCTGTTCGGGATGCGCCGCCGCGCGGTCGTGCCGGGGCGGCTGCAGGCGCTGGCGGAGATCTTCTACGAATTCGTGGAAGGGCTCGTGATCGGGCAGGTCGGACAGGAGGGGCGCCGCTACTTCCCCTTCGTCTTCGCACTGTTCATGTTCATCCTGTTCGGGAACATGCTGGGCCTGTTCCCCTATGCCTTCACCTATACCAGCCACATCGCGGTGACCTTCGGCCTCGCGGTCCTGGTGTTCCTGACCACGACGATCATCGCCCTGGTCCTGCATGGCCGGAAGTTCTTCGGCTACTTCTTCCCCGAGGGCGCGCCGCTCTGGCTGGCGCCGATCATCATCCCGGTCGAGATCGTCTCCTACCTGTCCCGCCCGATCAGCCTCTCCATCCGTCTCTTCGCGAACATGGTCGCGGGGCACGTGATGCTGAAGGTCTTCGCCACCTTCGTCGTGCTGATCGGCTCCTTTGGTGCGCTGGGCTTCCTCGGTGCGCTGCTGCCGATGGCGGTCAACGTCGCGCTGATCGGCTTCGAGGTGCTGGTCGCCTTCCTGCAGGCCTATGTCTTCGCGATCCTGACCAGCATCTATCTCCACGACGCGGTGCACCTGCACTAAAGACAGCGCGTCCCCTTCCCCTTGAGACAAGGAAAGAGAACTTCTCGATGAACGATCCTGTCGCCTACCTCGGCGCCTTCAAGGCCCTCGGCGCCGGCCTCGCGGTCATCGCCCTCTTCGGCGTCGGCCTCGGCATCGGCAACATCTTCTCCTCGCTGATCAGCAGCGTGGCCCGCAACCCCGGCGCCCGCGACACCGTCTTCCCGATCGGCATCCTGGGCTTCGCCTTGACGGAAGCCGTGGCGCTCTTCGCCCTGCTGATCGCCTTCCTGATCCTCTTCACCTGACACCCCCTGGTGCCGCGGGGCCCGTCCCCGCGGCACCGGTTCCTTCAGGAGCCGTGATGATCCGCCGCAAGACGACCGCGCTGGCCGCGGCGCTGGTTCTCCTGCCGGTGCTCGCCGTCGCACAGGTTCCCTCCGCGCCCGCCGCGCCCCATTCCACCCCCTCCGGCACCGTGGCTCTGCCCAGCCAGCTCCCGCAGACGACGGGGGCCCCGCTTTCCGATTCCGACCGCGCGCACGCCATCGGCTCTGCCCAGGACCGCGCCGACTACCACGATGCCAAGGCCCAGGCCGAAGGCAAGGGCGGCATGCCGCAGCTCGACTTCGGCAACCCGCTGACCACGGCCCAGGTCGTCTGGCTCTTCGTCATCTTCGGCCTCTTCGTGCTGGTCTGCTACCAGTGGCTGCTGCCGCCGGTGGGCGAGGTCCTGGCCAGCCGGCGCCAGCGCATCGGTGCCGACCTGGAGGCCGCGCGCGCGGCCAAGGCCGAGGCCGACGAGGCCAATGCCGCGCATCTGGCCGCGACGAAGCAGGCCCGCGCCCAGGCGCAGGACAGCATCAGCGCCGCCATGGCCGCCGCCAATGCCGAGGCCGCCTCACGGGCCGAGGCGCTGAATGCCCGGCTACAGGAGCAGATCGCCTCGGCCGAGGCGCGCATCAACCAGGCCCGCGACGCCGCCATGGGCGCGCTGCGCGAGGTCGCGACCGATGCCGCCACGGCGCTGGTCGAGACCCTTTCCGGCATCAAGGACCAGGCGGCCGTGGCACAGGCCGTCGACCGTCAGATCGCGGCGCGAGGACAGGCCTGATGGCACACCATTACGAGCATTTCTGGCTCGACCCGAAGTTCTGGGTCGGCATCGCCTTCGTTCTCTTCGTCGTGCTGACCGGGCGGATGCTTTGGCAGCGCCTCGCCGGCATGCTCGACGCCCGTGCCAGGGCCGTGCGGAACGAGCTGGATGAGGCCGGACGCCTGCGCGCCGAGGCGGAGGCGCTGCGCCAGCAGGCCGAG
>NZ_BDLP01000316.1:0-5101 GCF_001950415.1 Roseomonas sp. TAS13 | reverse complement strand
GAGATGCCCTGATCACGGTGCCGGTCGCCACTGGCGAACGGGCTGGGCGTGAGCCCGGCATAGGAGGCTACCTCCTTGCGGTTGGCAAAGGGCCGGTATAGCGCCTCGCGCACCAGCACGGTCGCCAGCTCGGTGCCGATGCCGCCCAGCCTGGCGAGCAGGGCCACCTTGGCCACGTCCGCATCATCCGTGGCCGGTGCCGCCACAGCGGCGTCACGCTCGGCCTCTACGGTCACGATCTGCTCGAGCACGAGTTCCAGACGGAGAAACTCACGCTCGATCTCCCGACGCAGACAAGGCGGCAGCACCCGGCCGTCGCCGGTGCGCAACGCCCCCAAGCGCTCCCGCCGGTCACGCCGGAGGGGCTGGTGGTCGTGGATACCCTGGGTAGCCAGCAGTTTCTTGATCCGGTTCACGTGCTGCACGCGTTCGGCAATCAGCCGCTGGCGCTCGCGATGGGTACGGCGCGCGTCCTCGCGCTCCGCCGAGGGCACTTGCACCATGCGGCAGGCCGCCCGGTCACCACGGCACCACGCCGTCAGAGCCCGTAGCAGCATCGCCGCATCCAGCCGATCGGTCTTGGCGCGCCGGGCCCGGCGGTCGACCTGCAGGCTCCCGGGATCCATGACCCAGCAGGCTATCCCCTCCGCGGCGAGGCGGCGATGCAGCCAGAACCCATCATAGACAGCCTCGTAGCCAGGACGACTTGCACCTTCTCACCGCTCGCCCCTTGCTCGCGAGCCGCCAAACGCCGCAGCAGGGCAAGCAGTCCATCAACGTCCCCGCCATCGAGACGATGGGACGATGCCTTGCCGCTCGGCGACCCTTGTACGGCTAGCAACCACGCCATCTTACTGAGTTCCATCGCCACGAACACCGTGGCGCCCGTCTGGGCGGTTTCGACTTGCTCCATGTGACGCATCGGCCAGCTCCCTGTCGGTCCGGAGAAAGCCTGAGTCTGGCCCGATCTCCGCCGGCCTGCATGGTATCTTTGGCCATCACGCGGCGTGGCAGATGGCGTAAGCCAAGGCGCGTTGAAGTGCCAGGCGGGGTTTTAGGACATGGCGGTTGCGCCTTGAGGTGAGCAAACCCTGCTCGCGCCAGATGTGACGCCGCACGGCGGCGATGGTGTCGCTGAAGGTTGGACGTGGCTTGTGGTACCAGGCGCTGCTGGCCGCAGCCTCTCGATCCGAGGGCCTGAGCCGGGCAGCCAGGAGGGTGACGAGGGAGAACAGTGCGAGCAGGCATGGTGTGGTGCGGGCGATGACTATGGTGCAGGGATCCGGACTACCGACGCAGCCCGCTGGTAGGGTGCTTCGATCAGGTGACACGGACATACTCGGGCCGTCCTAGCTGGAGCATCCTGTTCAGCGCGGCGACGGCGATCGCCACCTTGGTTGCCCGCCTCCCGTTGGTGCGCGATCGTAGCCCGTCGCCGATCACGTGCTTGAACCTGCTGATGTCGGCCTCGACCAGGGCACGAAAATTGTAGCCTGATCGCTTCTGCCAGCCCATACGACCATGCCTGACGATGTTGCCCAGGTGCTGGTCACGCTGGGTTGGCGCCGTTCCAGCCATGTCGCTGGGCACGGCATTGACGCGGGGCGGGATGATCACCGCCGCGTCCGGATGTCGTGCGGCAACCTCGGCGTAGACCTACACCTGGTCGTAGGCACCATCGGCGGTAAGAGAGACGATCGGGTTGCTCATCTGGTGAGCAAGGGCCCGACCTGGGCGGCATCATCGGCGTCGTGTGCCGTCAGCAGCACCGCGGCGATCCGGCCGGTGTCGGCATCCACCCCGATGTGCAGCTTGCGCCACCCTCGCCTGGTCCGGCTGCCATGCTTCTCCGCCAGCCACTCGCCCGGGCCGCACAGCTTCAGCCCCGTGTGTCCACGATCAGGTGCACCGGGCGGCGGCCAGGACGAGGTCGCGGCATGGCCAGCGTCTCCTCCCGGCGGCTCAGGGTGGTGTGGTCCGGCACCGGCAACGCCAGCCCGAGCAGGGCCATGATGGAGCCGATTAGCCCCTCGGTCTGGCGCAGCGCCAGCCGGAACACCGCCCGCAGCGTCAGCGTCGTGCTGATCGCCAGTGTCGAGGTGCGCCCCTGCCCACCCCGCGTGGTCCGGGGCTCCGCCCGCCACGCCGCGATCGCCGCCTCGGTGAACCACACCGTCAGGCTGCCCCGGTCCCGCAGGGCCGCGTCGTAGGCCGACCAGTTCGTCGCCCGGTAGCGCGGTCTCGGGATGTGGTGCCGGCGATCAGCATTGGCTTTGAAGGGCAAGCGGGGTTCTTCCCAATGGTTGGGGGGAAACCCCAATCCTACCGCAGCTCCTTCCCGCCGCCGATCCATGCACCACACTCTCACCACGCCGGAGGCGCATGCCGACATTTCCAACCACCTTCGCGACACCACCTGGCTGACGATCTCCGCTGGGAAGCGGTAGCCGGGGTAGGTCGCCGGGTCGCACATCATCCAGCGAGCCTGGACCAGCGCAATCGTTGCGGCAATGGCCCACCAACGTGACAATCCCCCAGCACCTTCAGCCGCTTCACCTGATCCAGCTTCAGGCCTCCGTACTCACTCCGCCACCGATAGTACGTCTGCTCCGTTACCCTGATCGTGCGCACGGCTTCGACCGCCGACTTCCCCTGCGCCAGCAGCACCTCAACCTGGCGCAGCTTGGCCACAATCTCCTCTGGCTTGTGATGCTTCCTCGCTATCTCCATGCCTGGAGTTGCTCCCATCAAACAGGACACGGGGCTGGTTGGGACTGGGCGCGGATGAACTCACGGGGTGAGCGCATGCGCAAGCCTTTGTGGGGGTGGGCCTCGTTGTAGTCCCCGATCCAGGCCGAGAGCTGCTGGAGTACGGCGGCGGCATCGGTCCTGGGATGGATGCGGGCGTAGTCGCGCTTGAGCGTCTTCACGAAGGCCTCGCTGACGCCGTTATCCGGCATGTTGTCCCTGGTGCCCCGATACCCTGCTGATCCCCATGGGATTAGCCCTATGGTGCGACCATCCGGGGTATGGGGCACTGGGAGCACGCAAGTGCGGGCAGGCCGTCTTCGAGAGCATGGGCCGAGAGCCCGAGCCGTTATCTGGCCGCCCCTGCGGCTCGCCCGGATGCGCTGCGAGCGCGGATCCGTAATTGCCGTGTTGCCCGCCAGCTCCGGTTCCGCAGTGTGTCGGCACAGGAGGGGCCTGGATGAGGATCGTCGGAATGGACATTCACCGCGTCTTTGCCGAGGCGGTGATGCTGGACGGAGAGCGCGTGATCCGGCTGGGCCGGATCGGCATGACCCGTGATCACCTGGGGAAGTTCGCGAGGACGCTGACCCACGACGATCATGTGGTGATCGAGGCGACCGGCAACGCTACGGCGGTTGCGGAGGTGATGGCCCCGCATGTGGGACGGGTCGTCATCGCTAACCCCAAACAGGTTCGCATGATCGCCCATGCCAAGATCAAGACCGACGCCATCGACGCCACCGTGCTGGCCCGGCTCTACGCGAGCGGCTTTCTGCCAGAAGTGTGGGTCCCCGACGCACATACGGCGGCCCTGCGACGCGAGGTCACCCGGCGGGAGCAGATCGTACGGCAGCGGACGCGGCTGAAGACTACAACCCACTCCATCCTGCACGCGCATCTGCTGCCGCAATGCCCGCATATCGACCTGTTCGGCAACCGCGGCAGGGCCTGGCTGATGGCACAGCCGCTCCCGTCGGACGAAAGAGAGGCTGTCGAACGGCACCTGCGCGAGTATGATCGGTTGGGCGAGGACCTGCGGGTGGTCGAGCGTGAGCTGGCCCGCGCTGCCCTGGACCAGCCGGAGGCCAGGCGTCTGATGACGGTGCCCGGTATCGACATGGTTGTCGCCCTCGGACTGCTGGCCGCGATCGGGAAGATCGAGCGCTTCAAGGGACCCGATCAGTTGGTGGCCTACATCGGCCTCAATCCCAGCGTTCGGCAGTCCGGAGAGGGGCCTGCCTACCATGGCCGGATCACCAAGCACGGTCGCAGCCAGGCGCGGACCATGCTGGTCGAGGCAGCCTGGGTGGCATCGCGCAGCCCTGGTCCGCTCCGCGCATTCGTCGAACGTGTCGCCCGCCGTCGGGGAAAGCCCATCGCCGCTGTCGCGGTTGCCAGGAAGCTTGCCGTGATCGTCTGGCACATGCTGAGCAAGGGTGAGGACTACGGTGGGGTCCGACCGGCGCTGCACGCCAGGAAGCTCAGGGACCTGGAACTCCGTGCGGGACAACCGAGCCAGCGCGGGAGGCGGGGCAATGCCCACGCCTACAATCTCGAAAGGGTCCGCGTGGAGGAAAGGCGCCGGGTGGAGCAGGCCGAAACTGCTTACCGCCGCCTCACGGAAGGGTGGACCAAACGAGGACGCCGGGTGCCCACGGGTGCCGCAGAGGAGGAGCGATTGTCGTAGGCCGCGCGGCGGGGCTCACACCTCCCAACCCCGCTCTGGGCCACGCGGTCACCCGTGAACCGAAGGAAAATAGCACTTCTGCAGAAAGGGGCTGTTCAACTTCATCCGTGCTCTCGGGGCTGCGGACGGGCGTGAAACAGGCCACGAGGTTCAGCGCGACGGCGAAGTCGCGCGTGTCGTGGGCGGTGTAGGCCGAGCCGTTGTCGGCAAGCCACTGCACGGGGTGGGGCGCCCGGAGGACAGCGAACCGTCGCTCGACGCAGGCCAGCATGAGGTCGCGGATCATCTCGCCGCTGATGCCGCCGGTGGTGGCGACATAGGCCATGATCTCGCGGTCGTGGGTGTCGATGGCGAACGCCAGGCGCACCACCTCGCCGTTCCAGCACGGGATCTCCAGTCCGTCCGAGGACCAGCGCAGGTTCGAGGTGGGGGCGATCACCGTGCCCTCGTGGGCCCGGATCGGCCGCCCGGTGCCGTGGCGCTGCAGGAGCAGCCCGCCCCGCTGCATCAGTCGATAGATCCTCTTGTGGTTCAGGGGCTCGGCTCCCGAGGCCCGGCGGGCGCGGTTCAGCAGGGCGGTGATCCGGCGGTAGCCGTAGGTGGGCCGGGCATCAGTGAGTTGGCGGATGGCCGCCAGCAGTTCGTCGTCCCCCTGCCGTCGGT
>NZ_BDLP01000315.1:0-5116 GCF_001950415.1 Roseomonas sp. TAS13 | reverse complement strand
GCCAGCAGGCTACCCAGCAGCCTACCCCGGCCCCGGCCGCCATTCGTGCGGCCGAGGGGCAGGCCCAGCCGGCTCAGCCCGCGCTGGGTGCCCGCGATGCAGGTCCGGTCGAGCGGCTGGTGGCTTCGATTGTGCCCCCTCGTCCCGCCAGCCCGCCTCCCTGGGAGCCGCAGCCGACCCCGATCACCGAGCGGATCGGGAGCTACCTGGCCAACCGTGCCGACAGCAAGGCACTGGAGACCGCCGAGGCGTCCGGGCAGCGCGCCGTGGATGCTCTGCGGGGCTTCGCCCAGGGGGCCGGCGCGGCGGTGATGGCTCGGATCAATGAGGCCGCCCGCTCCGATCCCCGCAGCATGGAGGGGGTGCTGGCCGAGATGCGCGAAGGTGGACGGCATGCCGAGCTGCGCACGCAGTTCAACAACGCCCTCGTCCAGGAGAAGGGTCTGGCCGCCGCTTACGATGCCGCCGCCTCGGCCGTGAAGCAGTACGGGACCGATCGCCAGGCCGCCGAGGCGGTGATCCTCAAGCGATCCGAGCCGGCGGCCCTGGCCGGGCGCTTCGAGCGGCTCGACGCCGCCATCGGCGAGGCCGCGTCCCACCTGCCCAGCCGCCAGGAGGGGAAGAGCGTGGTGGACGAACTCGGCCAGAAGGTCGCCGAGCTGGTGCGGCGAGCGGCCGACGCGGTTCGCAACGTCTTCCAGCAGGACCATCGCCAGGGCGTCTCGGCCGCCTCATCCCCGTCTCCCAGCCCATAGGCTCATTCGCGTCGCCCTCTCCCATCCTCGTCTGCAAATTCCGGCCGCGAGGATGCGATGCGACGCCCAACCCTGTTTCTGGCCCTGGCCACCCTGGCGCCGGTCCTGCTCCTCGCGGGGCCGGCGCTCGCCCAGGGGACGGGCGTGAACCTCAGCTGGTCCGCCCTTGATCCCGGTGACGACTGGGCTGCCATAGTCATCCGCTCCGTCTTCCCGATCAATGGCTCGGCCGGAACCGTCAGCACCGGCAACGCCGCCACGGTGATCGGCACCCTGGTCCGCTCCCTCACCGGCTTCGTGGCGGCCATCGCCATGTTCTACCTCGTCTATTCCATGGTGATGCAGATCTGGCGCGGTGCTGAGACCTCGCGCCTGCTCACCGACGGCATGAGCGGCATGATGGCCCTCCGTCTCGGGGTGGCGGCGATCTTCATGTTCCCGCTGGCCAACGGCTTCTCCGCCGGGCAGGCCGCCGTGGTGCAGGCCTCGATGTGGGGCATCGGCATGGCCAAGACCGTCTACACCTCGGCCGTCACGGCGATCGGCGCCGATGCGCGCGTCATCGCCGATCCGATTGTCCCGGGCAGCCGCACCATCGTCGCCGGGCTGATCCGCAACGAGTTCTGCCGCGCACTCGTCAACGCCGCCGCCAACAACCCCAACCTGGTGCCGGCGCCGGGCGCCATCGCCTCAAGCGGGGTCGGCAGCGTGCCGGCCTTCGAGACCTGGGCCTACCGCCTGTCCAGTGGCAACGAGAGCGGCGCCCCGGCCTGCGGCACCGTCACCCTGGCCCAGCCGGCCAGCACCAACACCGTCGCCGGTGTCGATGTCGGCATGGTCGACCAGCAGCGCCGGATCCTGAACAGCGTCGTCACGGGCAGCATCCGGCCGCAGGTCGAGAGCGCCGCGCAGGCCTTCTACGCCACCCGCCAGGCGTCGGCGCTGCAGCCACTGCTGGGCGTGCTGACCAGCGCCACCAGCCAGTACAACAGCCAGCTCACGGCGGCAGCCAGCGGTGCCATGAGCCGCATCCGCGGCTCCCTGCAGGATGCCCGCGGCAGCGGCGCCACCCCGGACGCCACCGCGATCCGCCTGAGCGCGCTCGGATGGTCGGCCGCCGGTGCCTACTATCTCGAATTCTCCCGCCTCAACGGCGCCACCCTCTCGCTGATGAGCGGCGTACCGCGCGTCGAGCGTCCCTCCTATCTGGGCCTCGGCCCGGCCCTCACCGCCGATGTGGCGCCGCTTTCCGCTGCCGCCGAGGCGTTCATGGAGCGGGTCAGCGCCTACGTCGCCACCACCGACCAAGCCAACACGCCCTTCGGCGGCTCGGGCCTGTTCTCCGGCGCCTCGCCGGCCGAGGACGGCGCCGGCATGATGGAGCGGGTGTTCCGCTCCCTGGGCCTGAGCGAGCGGATCCTCGGCCTCGTCACCAACTACTTCGTCACCCCTGGTACCTTGGTCTGGATCGACCCGTTCGGCAGCCTGATGCAACTCGGCCACGCCATGGTCGCGGCCGGTATGGGGGCGCTGGGGCTGGCGGGGATCGGGGTGGGCGGGTCCAATGCCGTCGGCACCGCCCTGGGCGGCGTGCCGCTGGTGGGTGGGGTGCTGGCGGCCAGCTTCAGCGGATTGGGCAAGGCGTTGGAATTCCTCGGCCCGGCGATCTTCGCGCTGATCTCCGGCCTGCTCCTCCCCGGCCTGACCATCGCCTTCGTGCTGCCGCTCATCCCCTTTCTGATCTGGGTCGCCGGCGTCGCCGGCTGGCTGATCCTGGTCTGCGAGGCGGTGATCGCGGTGCCGCTGTGGATGCTGGCGCACATGACCATGCGCGGCGAGGGCCTGCACGGCCGGGCCACCGAGGGATACTCGCTGCTGTTCAACGTGCTGTTCCGCCCGGTGCTGATGCTGCTCGGGCTGTTCCTCGGCTACTTCATCTTCGCCAGCATGTCCTGGCTGCTGCGGCTGAGCTTCGGGGTGGCGGCAGGCTTCGTGCTGGGCAACGGCTGGATCGTAACCAACGTGCTCGGGGTCGTGGTGCTGCTCTGCGTCTTCGTGCTGGCCCACGTCGTCCTGGCGCTGCTGTCCTTCCGCATGATCTCCCTGGTGCCCCACCACGTCCCGCGCCTGATCGGCTTCCTGCCGGCGAACCGGGTCGACATGGACGGCTTCAGCCGGGATGCTGCGCTGGTTGGGGCGGCAGGGGCATTGCAAAACATCGACGGTGCCGCTCGAAGGCTTGGTGGTTCGGCTCGCAATTCTGGTGATCGAACCCTGGCGCCGACGGCAATAGCTGGACCGCAAGGGCGGGCAGCAAGTAAGGAGATGGACTCTACCCTCCGGGCATCGACAGAGATCTCCGGCGCTAGGGATGAATGACCGATGAACGATGACGGCGAGAGCCAAGGAATGAGCGGAACGGCCGGCTACCTGCTAGGCAGGATGTCGGCAGAAAACGCTCGTTCGCGTTCGGATTGGGTCGATAATCTTGTGGCCCGTCGGCGGCGCCCGGAAGCGCGTTTCTTCCGTGAAGCTGATGTACATGCGAAGATCGCTGAATGGCAGGCTGCGCTCGCCTCAAGGGACGCCATCATCGATCAGCTACAGGAGCATGCTGCTGGTCTCGCCAGCGAGCGGGATCAGTGGCGTGACTACGCGAAGGCGATCGAGGGCGAGCGGGAGGAACTGAAGGAGCAGTTCCGCAGCCTGACCGTGAACGCCAACCTCATGGTCGAGCGCCTCGACGAGTACGACAGGGCGAACGAGGCGCTGGAGGCGGAAGTCGAGGCGCTGCGCGCCGAGATCGCCCGCCTCAAGGGCAGTGGCGGGTAGCGCAGGCCGTTCGCAACGATACTGGGCAGCATGGGGCCGCAACCAGGACAGGCCCCATGCCCTACGCTCGAAACCTCCTCCTCGCCGCTCTCGCGTCGATCCCACTCGCGGCCTGCAGCAGCGGCAACATCCGCACCGCCGGCAGCTACAGTGCTCCGGCCGCGCCGCAGGTCCAGAATCCCAACTACGATCCCTATGCCGCTCCGGGCACCGTCAATGCCACCTGGGCGCCGCCCGTGCTCAACCGTAACGGCACCATCGTGAAGCCCAACGATCCGCGCGGGGCGATGGCCGGCAGGCCGGACTACGAGCATGCCCCGTGGGCCACGGGCGCGGCCGGCGGTGCCACCTACGCCCCACCCGGCACCTTCTGACGACCTGGCGGCCGGTGCGGCGGCTATCGGGCCGGCCGCACATCCGTGCGGCTGAAATCGTCGCCGACGTAGAGCAGCGGCGCGTCGTGCTCGATCGCCAGCACGTAGGCGAAGCAGTCGCCGAAGTTCAGCCCCGCCGGGTGGACGCCCTTGCCCCAGCGCGCATAGGCCTCGGCCATGCGCCGCGCCGTCCCCGGTGTGACGCTCGCGACCTCGAAGCCCAGGCCCTCGACCAGCTGGCGCATCTCCACCCCGAGATCGCGCCGGCCCGCCACGATCAGCGCCTCCGCCATGGTCCCGGCCGAGATCGCCAGGGCGTCGGCCGCCTCCAGCACATCCATGCAGGCCTCGGCCTCGGGCTCGTCGAGCAGGATCGCCAGCAGCGCCGAGGTGTCGACCGCGATCATCGCGGCAGCCCGGCCTCGTCGTACAGATCGTCCTGACTGCGGGCGGCGCTCACGCCGGCCCGTGCCTTGGCGGCACCGACGCGGCGCAGCTCCTCCATCAGGGCGCGGCGTCCGGCTGCATCCGGTGTCCGGTGCACCGGGACCAGGCGCACGGCGGCGCGGCCATGACGCGTCAGCACGACCTCGTCGCCGGCCTCGGCCCGGCGCACCAGCTCGGTCAGCTGCCCCTTCGCATCCGTCACGGAGACCTGCACGATCGAACCCCAGCAGAAAGCCTCCCGGCGAAATAGACCATCGGGTGGTCCATTTCAACGATGCTGGCGCTGAGTGGTATCGGGGTCAGCCGGCGCTCGGCCAGAATCGGTCGGCCGATCGGAGGTACTCCCCGGCCGAGCCCAGCCGCCGCGTGCGCAGCTGCCAGTTCGCCCAGGCATTGCGGAAGGCGAGCACGAAGAACGCGGCGCAGAAGGGCAGGAACTGCACCGCCGCCCAGAAGCGTCCCTGGCCTGCGGGAAGCACCGTCATCTGCCAGGTCCATAGCCCCAGCGCGGCCCAGCCGGCCGCGAAGCAGCCCCAGGCCACCCGCGCCGTCTGCCGGCGCCGCCGCAGCCAGCGCCGCTTCAGCTCGAACTCGGTGAGGCCCATCGCGAAGGCCGTCGCCCCCGGGTCGAGGCGGCCGTCCTCGTCGGCGATCGGGCCACGCACCTGTCTCTTGATCACATCTACGCACAGCTCCACCGTAAGGCGA
>NZ_BDLP01000314.1:0-5128 GCF_001950415.1 Roseomonas sp. TAS13 | reverse complement strand
TGGATCCCGCCATACTCCCGCAGGGCCTGGTCGTGCAGGAACAGCACGACATCGGCCTCCAGGAACTCCGGGTCGCTCAACGCCTGGCGAGTTCCTGCAGCGCGTCGGCCTGCTCGCGCAGGACCTCGCGGGCCAGCTGCATCTGCCGCTCGAGCTTCAGGTTGCGCTTCACCAGCTTCACCCCATCCGCCAGTTCCACCAGGGTCAGGTCCTGGCCGACCTCCAGCCCCATGCGGATTCTCGTTTCGGCCGGGAACGTCACCCCGACCGAGTTGCCCTGCCGGCGCAATGTCACCGTGGTCATGATACGCCTCGTTCCGTCTTACGTTCAGTAAGACTAGGGCGTCTGCTCCGTCCCCTCAAGGGTCATCGACGCCTGCGGACCGCGTATGCCGCAATCATGGCCCTCCCAGGGGCACCCGATGTCCACACCTTCACCCTTCCCGTTCCATCGAGAGCGGGCAGCAGGCCTCGGCGGTGACGTTGGCCAGCCGGCTCAGCAGCAGCGCCGTGACGCTGCTGCCCGGCACCGCCGCGGCGATGTGCTGCAGCACCGGGATCCTGCCCAGCACCTGCTCGCTCACCGCCTGCGCCACCTGCCACACCAGCGACAGCCCGCGTAGCCCCGCCACCCCGGCCGCGATCCAGGTCAGCGCTCCGGCGCGGACCGGCCGGGGCCGCAACGCCTCTGGCGCCCAGCCATGGTCGATCCGCCCGCCGGGCAGCGCCTCCTTCGCCGCCAGCAGCATCGGCCCGGCCGAAGGAGTGGAGGACCAGGGGAGTCACCGAATCCCCCTGCCCTGCCGCACGGGTCTCATCCGGGTCGGGCGGCAGCGGCCGGAAGAGCGGCTGCGGCAGGTCGTCCAGGAAGCCCGGGTCGCGCCGCGTCACAGCACGTCCCCCAGCAGCTCGGCCAGCACGGCGTCGAGCCGGCGCGAGCGGGGCCTACGCAACCCGACCGTGGTCACGTTGTTCGAGATCGCCCAGGCGCTCGGCGTCACTCCGGTCGACCTGATCGGGCCGGACGAAGCCGACCACCACCCGGAAGAGCCAAGCGGCAACCGGTGTCCTTGAGCGATAAGTCGCTCTAGGCTACATAACGCTCATGATGATCCACCCCGACCAAGTCCGTGCGGCTCGGGCCCTGTTGCGTATCGAGCAGCGGGATCTGGCGATGCGCGCGCATGTCTCCGTGGCGACGGTTCGCCGCCTGGAGGCAGGCCAGGATGCGGCCCGGGTCACGCCGGTGATCCTGGAGAGCGTACGTCAGGCCCTGGAGGAGGCCGGAGCCGAGTTCATCGAGGGCGGCGTGCGCCGGCGGCCGGTGGCCCACACCGATGCCGGGACGCTGTTCGAGGAGCTGCGCGCCATCAGCCTGCGCAGCGCGGCGAAGCTGCGGGACCAGGCAGAGCCGCTGACCGAGGCGGATCTCTACGACGAGGACGGCCTGCCCGCGTGATCGCCGTGGACAGCTCGGCGCTGATCGCCATCCTGAGGCGTGAACCGGAGGCGGATGCCTTCCTGCGGGTCATCGTCGGGGCCGGGCCATGCTGCCTGTCCTCGGTCAGCCTGCTGGAGACGAGCATGGTGCTCGCCGGCCGCGGCGGGGATGCTGTGGCCTGGGAGGGGTTGGATGCCCTGATCGCCCGGGCGAACATGCAGGTGGTGGCACAGGACCGGGAGCAGGCGGAGGCCGCCCGGGAGGCCTTCTTGCGCTACGGCAAGGGGCGCCATCCGGCGGCCCTCAATCTCGGTGACTGTGCTTCCTACGCCCTGGCTAGGTGCTGGAACCTGCCCCTGTTGTTCAAGGGCGATGACTTCCCGAGAACGGATATCGTTCCGGCCATTTCGGCGTGAGTGGCAGATTAGACTGGATGTCCATCTGAGGTAGTATATCCCACCTCAGATAGACGTCTGGTTCAGAACAGTAGCAAGTATCGCTCATACCAATTGATGAGTTCCAGCATCTCTGGCCGTTTAGGTGCTTTCGGATGGGCTGTACCGGTTACGCTTTAATCAGACGGGGCATGACCGGTGATTTCGAGGGTTTCAGTGTCAATCCGCGTTCATCCACTTCCACTTCTGCCCTTGGATAGACTGCACATGCAAGACCAAGGTTTTCCAGAAACCGCGGTTTGAAGTGGTGGAGACCTTTGTAACCAACTCCAAACT
This sequence comes from Roseomonas sp. TAS13, assembly GCF_001950415.1. Classification (NCBI taxonomy): domain Bacteria; kingdom Pseudomonadati; phylum Pseudomonadota; class Alphaproteobacteria; order Acetobacterales; family Roseomonadaceae; genus Roseomonas; species Roseomonas sp. TAS13. Next base: position 2,956 of record NZ_BDLP01000314.1, on the reverse strand, counting down.
GCCCCTGTAGCGCTTTCCAAGAAATCGGCTTTGGACTCTGTAGGACGTGTAGGCGGTAAGTTAGCCAGCAGTAGATATCTAATGCCATGCTATTGTTAGAAAGAGCCTTGATTGCTGCTTCCTCGATCGGAACAGGATGCTTTTGTAGTTGCTCAAAAAAACTTTCCGAGAGGCGAACGGTATCGGTGAAAAGTGATCCTTGAGACGCGTCGTCATTTCCAACGAACATCGCTGTATCCACGATGTTTTGGTTGACCAAACCAGCCCGACCAGCGGTTCGAATGTGGAACGTTAGTCTGCAGCGTGAGATCCGTTCCGCCTGTTCCCGAACGTCCTTAAAAGACTTACCACCAATTGGAATGCCGAGACGCGATAACCATGCGCGGAGGCTGCGTCCAAGCTCGATTTCCCGCCCTCCAGTCCGAAGTGCTTCGGATTGAAGAAAGAGTAAAATTAGACGGGCACGGCTCCCGTAAGGCACTCCTACCCACTCTGCTTCCTCGCAAGAGTCCACAGTTCGCCGGCCTGGTTCGACCAGAAGGGTTACGTGCTCGGAACTGATCTTCCAGATGGCATCGTCGGGGAGGCGTTTGTGCGGGAGCGCTGCTTGGGTCCAGCCAGAGTAGATGAAGCCAACGTTGGAATCCTCGTCGGCCATGTATGCCGAAGCGGCTTCCACAACGCGCCGGTCGATGTCGGTTGCCAGGGCTGCCATCTTGCCCTGGGTCTCGATCAGACGATGCACCGTCCCCACCGGCTATCTCCCCAGACTTCAGCCCCTTATGCCATGGCAACTGGGTCTGTCGCCTGTGGACTCCTGCGAGCGAAGCTATTTGAAGATATTAGAGATTCTAACTATTAGCTTGTTCGCAAGAGTCCACGGGATAACCGACAGAAGCCATTGATTCAACGTTCAGGCGTATCGCAAGAGTCCACAGATCACTCGCAAGAGTCCTCGGCTACCTTGTGAGCCGAAGGATGGCTGGCAATGTCTCCACTTCAGCCAGACGGGCCCGATTCGGTTACTCTTCTGCTCGCAAGAGTCCACACCTCGTGTCATGCTGGTCATCCGCCACGAACCTTTCGTCGGGGAGTTCGATCTTCGAGATCGGCAGTAGCCACCTTTATCCCGGCCTCCCGTAAGGCGTGTGTCAGAACCTGCTTGAGCGTAAGTCCCCGTTCTTCGGAGGATGCCAGCACTGCATCGAGAGTACTCTGACGCAGCCGTACAGTCAGAGCGGTCAGAACATCTGCTCGTTCAGACGTATTGCCGTCAGGACGTATTTTCGTATTGTCGACGTGCTGATTTATGGATGGAGCGTCTCGCTTCGGTGCAAGAGTGCCCGAGATTGATGTGGCTGGCTGGACATCTGATTGACCTGTTGTCTGTTCGCCATGTCGATCATACGTATGGCTGAAGTGACGTATTGCCGTCTGAGTGTCTTGCTTTGCCTCTACACGCGCTGGAGGAACGCTCGGGTCTTCTGCTCGCACTGCGGCCACTAACTCCGTCGGCGGCATCCTTTGCTCTGCCTCGGGCAGCTTCTTGAACGTGGGCTTGGCCATCAGGCGGTCATCCGGACAGCGGGCATGGCATCTTTGGCCCGAAGTTCTGCGATGAGATCCGTGACCTCCCGGAAGGCGGCACCGCTAGTCGGCATTTTCCCCGTGTGGCTTACCGCCTCATAATCGGCTCGGTGGCCAAGGGAAGTATTGAGCCGTTCTAGCCCCGCCTCCTTAATCTGTTCAGCGGCATGAGCAGCTACAGCCGTAGTTCGGACAGAGTTGAGAATTACCCAAGCCGGGATTGTCCGCCGAGTAGTAACCGAAAGTGACTTAACCTTTGTGGCAGTGGTCCTAGCCTCGTAGAGGTCTGCTTCCGAAGCCTTGCAGGGGATGAGCACCGCATCAGCCGAGGCAATCGCTACCGACGACCCAAGGTTCTCAAACCCAGCAGTGTCCACAAGGACTAAATCGTGCTGGTCGCGCAACTCGGCAATTAAGTGTGCCAATCGGTCCTCGTTTGCCTCAGCGCAGTGAGTAATCTCTGGGCCCTCGTAAATGGCAGTCAGCCATCGAGAAAGCGCCTTGTTGGGGTCCGCATCCACCACCGCGAAAGATGCTCCTTCGCGCGCTAGGAGAGCAGATATAGCCCGACCCAATGTGCTCTTGCCGCAGCCTCCCTTTGACCCAGCCAATGTTAAGACCGTCATTCGCATACGTCTCCATGTCCGAGTGCTCATACGTCCGTACATCATGTCTATCATACGCAGTGTCGCTCGCACAAACGTACTATCCTACAAACATACGTATTGCCGATCATACGTAAATTCATGTAGGTGGACGTCTGAGTAGGTTTGGCTATCTACGAAGCAACCTCAGAAAACGTGCCAGAGGCGCAGAGGCATTGGCTGATGCCAGCTACAGAGCCAGCCACTCACGGAGCTTCGACCAGCGTCGGCGTGCGCCCTGGTTGCGCACGGCAATCGCCAGGGCCCGGCGCTGCCCGAGCAGCACCACCAGCTTCCGGCCCCGCGTCACGCCGGTGTAGAGCAGGTTGCATGCCAGCATCGCATAGTGCTGCGTGCTGAGCGGGATCACCACCGCCGGGTACTCCGAGCCCTGGGCCTTGTGGATGGTGGTGGCGTAGGCCAGCACCAGCTCGTCCATCTCCCCGAAGCCGTAGGCGACCTCCCGCCCGTCGAAGACCACCGTGAGCTCGCCCTCCTCCAGGTCCATGCCCGTGATCACCCCGAGGTCGCCGTTGAACACCTCCCGGTCGTAGCTGTTGGCCACCTGCATGACCTTGTCGCCGGGTCCGAGGGTCCAGCCGAAGCGCTCGACCCGCAACTCGCCCGGTGGGTTCAGCGCCGCCTGCAGCGCGGCGTTCAGCGCCCGGGCCCCCAGCCTCGCGCTGATCAGCCGGGTGCGCGGTCCAGCACGCGCCGGACCTGCC
>NZ_BDLP01000313.1:0-5136 GCF_001950415.1 Roseomonas sp. TAS13 | reverse complement strand
TCGCCTTACGGTGGAGCTGTGCGTAGATGTGATCAAGAGACAGGCCGCGTCACACGCATTTCAGCCTGCTGGACGATGCGGGCGACCCGCCCTCGCCCCTGGGCCGGGGCATCGCGGAACTGCTGGGCATGGAGGAGAGGCGATGAGACAGGAGATCGATGCGGGCCTGCCGGAGCCGCGGCAGCCCTTCGCCTGGGCGATCCGCAGCGGCGGGCTGATCTTCACCACCCATGGCCCCGTGCGGCCGGATGGCACGATCCTCCAGACGGGAATCCGGGAACAGGCCCGGCTGGCCCTGGAGAACCTGCGCCGGACGATGGAGCAGGCGGGGGGCAGCCTGGACGGCGTGGTGCAGGCCACCGTCTACCTGCTCGACGCGGCCGACATGGCCCCGGTGGACGAGGTCTATCGCGAATTCTTCCAGCCGCCCTATCCCAACCGGGCCAGCGTCGTGGTGGCCGGGCTGGTCGCGCCGGGCATGCGCTTCGAGATCCAGGCCATCGCTGCCCTGCCAGGCTGAGGCGCGGTCCGGCAGGGTGATGGCTTTCCGGTTGCGCTCCATGTTTAGCGTTGCTCTGTCCCCGGGGGACAAGGCTCTGCCTTTTCCCCCGGGCCCCCTTATCCGCCAGGACGCTGCGCGCCCTGGACCCGGTGAGTTGGCTCTTGCTGACGCCGGATCGCGCCGGAGAGCCATGCTCTCCGGCGGACCGCCGGTGCCACCAGTGCGGAGACGGTGTCCTTCTTTTCGGGAGCCCCGCCTCTCCACCTGCTCCCAGGGACCAGGCCCCAGGATGACGGTCACCACGGGAACCCACGAAAGCCCGGGGTCCGGGGACCGGCTTCGGTCCCCGGCGGAGAGGGGGTCCGGCGGGAGAGGCGGCGCCTCTCCCCCGGCGGCCAGCCACGAAGCGCAACGCGGAAGGCCAGCCTTCCCTTCCCGGAACAAGGGGTGGGGCGGCACGATTGCGGTACGGCGCCGCACGCGCTAGGCGAGGGGGCATGGAGGCCGTCACACCCGCTGCTCCGGTCGCCGGCCGGTCACCCGCCGGATCGGCCGTGGGCGCAAAGCCCGGTCCTTCCCATGCCCCGGTACCATCTGGTGCGATGCCGAGGGGAACGAGGTCCGGGGAGGTGATGTCCGGAGACGACGCCCCGGCTTCTCCGTCCGTCGCCGACCCGGGCCGGCGCGGGCAGCCGCCGCGGTACCACGCCGCCCTGCCGGGACGGGCCTTTTCCGACGTCATGGGTCCCCGGCCGCTGGGCGGGCGCCTGCGGGCGGTGCGGCGCCTGCTCTGCCTGCTGCTCTGGATGCTCTGCTGCATGCCGGTGCAGGCGGTGCTGCTGGCCCTGCCGGGGCAGGGCAAGATCCGCTTCGCCCGCTTCTTCTGGCGCAATGCCTGCCGGCTCTTCGGGCTGGAGGTGCGGGTGCTCGGCGCGGCACCGGCCGGGCCGCGCGCGCTCTACCTGTCCAACCACAGTTCCTGGCTCGACATCATGGTGCTCGGCGGCACGCTGAAGGCCTGCTTCGTCGCCAAGGCCGAGGTCGGGGGCTGGCCGGTGATCGGCACGGTGGCGAAGCTGGGGCGCACGATCTTCGTCAGCCGCACCCGCGCCCGGACGGGGGAGGAGGCGGCGGCGATGCGGGAGCATCTGGCCCAGGGCGAGAACCTGCTCCTTTTCCCGGAAGGCACCAGCAACGACGGCAACCGGGTGCTGCCCTTCCGCTCCTCCTTCCTCGGCATCGCCGATGCGGCCGAATGGGTGCAGCCGGTCTCGGTGGTCTATGACCGACTGGGCTACATGCCGCTGGCGCGCATCGACCGCCCTGTCTTCGCCTGGTACGGCGACATGGGCATCGCCGGCCATGCCTGGATGCTGGCGCGCCTGCCGGGGGCCCGGGCCACGGTGCTGCTGCACCCGCCCGTCCATCCCTCCGATGTTCCGAACCGCAAGCAGCTTTCCGCCATGGCCGAACGGAGGGTGGCGGAGGGCGCGGCCGCCCTGCGGCAGAACCGGCTGTCCGAACCGCACCCCGCTGGCCCGTCCGCCCCGGACGGGCCGGCGGGGCACTGAGGGCGGTGGCCGCCCGTTCCGGTTTTGGGGGCGGCGGCGGTCTTCCCGGACCGGGGCGCCAAGGCCCTGCCCTGGCCGCCCCGGGCGGGGCTCCGGGTTCGGGGGGGTGACATTTTGGAGACTGCCCCCGCCGCCCCGCCATCCCCATCGCCGCATCCTGGTGCACGAGGCGCCGGAACCCACTGGATTCAGGCGTTTCGCCTGGACCGGCCGCGCCCCGGGGCCTTTCCACAGGGGCGTCGTGCCGCCCGCGCCGGGGTGCCGGCACCCTTGACCACGCACCGCAGCATCCGCGACGCTGCGGCACATGGCACGCCAGCCCCCCTCCGGAGTCGCTTGACCCCTGCATCCAGGGGCCGCACATCCCCGCCGCGACCCGGCCTTTCCACCGCCGGGCGGAAGGATGGTTTGTGCGCATGACTGAAACGATGGCGATGCCCGGAACCGAACCCGCCCCGACGCAGGCAGGGCAGGCTCCCGCCGCTCCCCGCAAGAAGCTGCTGATCCGCACCTGGGGCTGTCAGATGAACGTCTATGACAGCGCCCGCATGGCGGATGTCCTGGCGCCGCTCGGCTATGCCCCGACCGAGGCGGTGGAGGAGGCCGACATGGTCGTCCTCAACACCTGCCATATCCGCGAGCGTGCCTCGGAGAAGGTCTTCTCCGACCTCGGCCGGCTGCGCGACACCAAGCGCGAGCGCGCGGCCGGGGGCAAGGAGACGATCATCGCCGTCGCCGGCTGCGTCGCCCAGGCCGAGGGTGCCGAGATCACCGCCCGCGCCCCCTGGGTGGACATCGTGCTGGGGCCGCAGACCTATCACCGCCTGCCGGAGATGGTGGCCCGCGCCAGCCGCGCCGCCGGGCAGGTGATCGAGACCGACTTCCCGGCCGAGGACAAGTTCGACCATTTGCCCGAGGCCGCCACGCCGCAGGGGCCGGTCGCCTTCCTGACGGTGCAGGAGGGCTGCGACAAGTTCTGCTCCTTCTGCGTCGTGCCCTATACCCGCGGCGCCGAGTTCTCCCGCCCCGCCGGCGCCATCCTGGCTGAGGCGCGGCGCCTCGTGGCCCAGGGCTCGCGCGAGATCGCGCTGCTCGGCCAGAACGTGAACGCCTATCACGGCGAGGGGCCGGACGGGCGGACATGGACGCTGGGCCGGCTGCTCCGCGCGCTGGCGGAGATCCCGGGCCTCGTCCGCCTGCGCTATGCCACCAGCCATCCGCGCGACATGGACGACGACCTGATCGCCGCCCATGGCGAGGTGCCGGCGTTGATGCCTTTCCTGCATCTGCCGGTGCAGTCGGGCTCCGACCGCATCCTGCGCGCCATGAACCGGGGCCATGACGCCGCCCTGTTCCGTGGCATCGTGGAGAGGCTGCGCCGGGCGCGGCCGGACATCGCCCTGTCCTCCGACTTCATCGTGGGCCATCCGGGGGAGAGCGAGAAGGATTTCGCCGACACCATGGCGCTGGTGCGCGAGACCGGCTTCGCGCTCGCCTATTCCTTCAAGTACTCGGCCCGTCCCGGCACCCCGGCGGCCAACATGCATGGCCAGGTGCCCGAGGCCGAGAAGGATGCCCGGCTGCAGGCGCTCCAGGCCCTGTTGCGGGAGCAGCAGCAGGATTTCAACGCCGGCTGCGTGGGGCGGGAGGTCGAGGTGCTGGTCACCGGCGCCGGGCGCCACCCCGGCCAGCTCGCCGCCCGCTCCCCCTGGCTGCAGCCGGTTCATTTTTCCGCCCCCGCAGGGCTGATAGGCGGGATGGCGAGGGTGCGCCTGGACGCCGCGCACCCCAATTCACTGTCAGCCACGCTTCTGGCCGCCACCTCTCCGGTGGCCGGCCTTCTGGACCCCGTTCAACCGGTATCGGAGCACGCCACCGCTTGACCAGCCCCGCCATCGCCCTCCGGGCGGATCCCCAGGCCCTCGCCCGTCCCCTCCTGGCCGATGCCGGGCCGGGGACGCGGTCGGTTTCCCTGACCTTCGACGACAACACCCTCCTGCCGCTGCTGCTCGGCCATCACGACCGCCATATCGCGCGGATCGAGCAGAAGCTGGGCGTGCGCATCGCCGCCCGCGGCAACCGGGTGACGGTCACCGGCGGCGGGGTCGAGACCGAGGCCGCCGAAACCACGCTGCGTGGCCTCTGGGCCCGATTGCGGCGGGGGGAAGGTGTGGGAATGTCGGAGGTCGAGGCGGCGCTGCGCTTCGCGGTCAAGGGCGCGGAACAGGCCGAGGACCCGCGCCTGCCGCTGTCCGACCTGCCGGCGATCCGCACGCGCAAGGGCGCCATCGCGCCGCGTTCCCCGGCCCAGGCGGGCTACATGGACATGCTGGCACGGCACGAGATGGTCTTCGGCATCGGCCCGGCCGGCACCGGCAAGACCTATCTCGCCGTCGCCCAGGGCGTCGCCCTGCTGATGGCGGGGCGGGTGGACCGCATCGTGCTGAGCCGCCCGGCGGTCGAGGCGGGCGAGCGGCTGGGCTTCCTGCCCGGCGACATGAAGGAGAAGGTGGACCCCTATCTCCGCCCGCTCTATGACGCGCTGCATGACATGATGCCGGCCGAGCAGGTGACGCGCCGGATCGCCACGGGCGAGATCGAGGTGGCGCCGCTGGCCTTCATGCGCGGGCGGACGCTGGCGCATTCCTTCGCCATCCTGGACGAGGCGCAGAACACCACGCCGGCCCAGATGAAGATGTTCCTCACCCGCATGGGGGAGGGCACGCGGATGGTGATCACGGGCGACCCGACCCAGGTGGACCTGCCGCCGGGCCAGAGCTCGGGGCTGGTGCAGGCGCTGGGTGTGCTGGAGGGCGTCGAGGGGATCGGCGTCACGCGTTTCGCGGAGGGCGATGTGGTGCGCCATCCGCTGGTGGGCCGGATCGTTGCGGCTTACGCACGATTCGATGCCAAGGACGACAGGGCCGGAGCCATGAGGGCAAGCCGGCGCGGAAAGGACAGGGATGGACCCGTCGAGTAGTAGCCCGGGCGTCGCCCGGGAATCGTTTCTGGCTGACGGGCATGGCTCCGGGGAGGGGCCATGCGTCGATGTCGTCATGGCGG
>NZ_BDLP01000312.1:0-5137 GCF_001950415.1 Roseomonas sp. TAS13 | reverse complement strand
CGCCTTACGGTGGGGCTGTGCGTAGATGTGATCAAGAGACAGGGCCGGCGGCGCTGGTCGGCAATGGCGAGATCTACAACAACCCGGAGCTGCGGGCCGCCAACGCCTTCTCCTGTGCCACCGGCAGCGACTGCGAGCCGCCGCTGCACCTGTGGCGGCAGGAGGGCATCCGCTTCGCCGACGGGCTGCGCGGCATGTGGGCGCTGGCCATCCATGACCGCGCGGCGCGGCGGGTGGTGCTGTCGCGCGATCCCTTCGGCATCAAGCCGCTCTACATCGCCGAGGTGGCGGGCGGCATCGCCTTCGCCTCCGAGCCGCAGGCCCTGGTCGCGGCCGGGCTGGTGGCGCCGAAGGTCCGGGCCGAGAGCCGGGACGAGCTGATGCAGCTCCAGTTCACCACCGGCCAGGAGACGATCTTCGAGGGCATCCGGCGGGTGCTGCCGGGAGAGACCCTGGCCATCTCCGACGGCGCCGTGGTGGAGCGCCACCGGCAGGCGGCCCTGCCGGAAGGCGGGCCGGAGGAGACCGGCGAGGCCGAGGCGATCACCCGCTTCGGCCGGGCCTTTGCCGAGGCGGTGGAGTTCCACCAGCGCGCCGACGTGCCCTACGGCATGTTCCTGTCCGGCGGCACGGACAGCGCGGCGGTGCTGCACGCCATGTCGCGGCTGAACGAGAGGCCGGTGCTGGCCTTCACCGCCGGCTTCGACACGGGCGACAAGGACGAGCGCGAGCAGGCCGCCGCCGTCGCCAGGGCCGCCGGGGCGCGGCATGTGCGGCTGGAGGTCAGCGAGGTCGAGGTCTGGCGCCACCTGCCCGAGATCGTCGGCGCCATGGACGACCCGGCGGCCGACTATGCCATCGTGCCCACCTGGTTCCTCGCCCGCCGGGCAAGGGAGGAGGTGAAGGTCGTGCTGTCCGGCGAGGGCGGCGACGAGATCCTGGCCGGCTATGGCCGCCACCGCTCCGCCATGCGCCCCTGGTGGCTGGGCGGCAAGGCGATGCGCGCCCATGGCACCTTCGACCGGCTCGACGTGCTGCGCGACCCGCCGCGGCTGTGGCGGGACGGGTTCGAGGCCGCCGAGACCGCCGCCGCGACGCCGGGCCGCACCCGGCTGATGGCCGCCCAGGCGCTGGACATCGCCGACTGGCTGCCCAACGACCTGTTGCTGAAGCTGGACCGCTGCCTGATGGCGCATGGGGTGGAGGGGCGCGTGCCCTTCCTGGACCGCGCTGTGACGGAGGCCTGCTGGCGCCTGCCGGACGGGCTGAAGGTGCGGCGGGAGACCGGCAAGTGGCTGCTGCGGCAATGGCTGGCGCAGAACTTCCCGGCCTCGCAGCCCTTCGCGAAGAAGAAGGGCTTCACCGTTCCGATGGGGGCCTGGATCGCCTCCGCCGCCGACCGCCTGGCACCGCTGGTGGCGGCGCAGCCCGGGGTGGCGGAGATCGCGCGGCCGGAGCGCATCCTGCCGCTGTTCCGCGCGGCGGGCAGCAAGCGCGAGGGCTTCGCCGCCTGGCACCTGCTCTTCTACGCGCTGTGGCACGCGCGGCATGTCGAGCGGCGGGCCATGCAGGGGGATGTCTTCGAAGCGCTGGCGGCCCGCTGACGCCATGCGCCCCTATCTCTTCCTGCTGGTGGCGATCTGCGGCGAGGTCGCTGGCACGCTGTCGCTGAAGGCCTCGGACGGCTTCACCCGCCTCTGGCCCTCGGTCTTCACCATGCTCTGCTATGTCCTGACCTTCTACATGCTCTCGCTGGCCATCCGGACCATTCCGGTGGGCGTGGCCTATGCCATCTGGTCAGGCCTCGGCATCGTCATGATCTCGGTACTGAGCCTCGCCCTGTTCCGCCAGCACCTGGACCTGCCGGCGATCCTCGGCATGGCGCTGATCCTCGCGGGCGTGCTGGTCATCAACCTCCTCTCCCGCTCCGCCGGTCATTGAGGGCCGGGGGCAACCACGCGGAGGCCATGACACGGGCCTTCGGTTGCATTCCTTCGGCGACCTGAACATCCAGCCCGGCAGCGCCATCGGCAACGATCCCGATGACACGGCCAGTTCCATCGTGATCGGGACAAACGGCGTGATCGTGGTGAACGACATGCCGCAGCTGCCAGCGAGCGACTTCCTTTTCGCCTGAGATCCCGTGCCGGTGGCGGAGGGGGCTCCCCTCCGCTTCCCATGGCCGCGCAACCTTCCGCTCACCGCCGTGTTCGCTGCCCAGGGCGTGATGGCCGGCCGGAGCATTTCCACGGGTATTCCCGCCTCAGGCATTCCCGTTTCCGGCCGGCGTGGCGGGGAAGCGCGATCCATCGGCAGCGGCGGCAAGGGGGCCGAAGGCTTGGCGGACAGCCTCAGGAATACATTGGACCGGGTCCGGGGCTTCCTGACCTGGCTTCCAGCGGAAGTCTTTGCCGCGCTGTTGCTGCTTCTGGCGGCGGGTCTCGCGCTGGCGCTCACCCGTTTCTGCCTTCGCCTGCTCTACCGCTTGGCGGGGCGCTACGGGCAAAGCTTCCTGCAGGTGCTGGTGACGCGCAGCCAGGGGCCGCTCTGCACCTTTCTGGTCATCATGGCCGTCGGCACGGTGCTGCCGGCGGCACCCTTCCCTTATGCCACCACGCTGACGCTTGCGCAGGTGCTTCTCTGCGCCTTCATCCTGGCGCTGGGATGGATGCTGGTCACCGCGCTCAACCTGGGGGCCGAGGTCTATCTGCGCCGCTTCCGCCTGGACGTGGAGGACAACCTCCTCGCCCGCAAGCATGTCACGCAGGTCCGCATCCTGCTCCGCACCGGGCAGACGCTGCTGGTGATCGTCACCGTGGCCGCGGCCCTCACCAGCATCCCCGCCGTGCGGCAGTATGGCGTGTCGCTCTTCGCCTCGGCGGGTGCCGCGGGCCTGGTGCTCGGCCTCGCGGCGCGGCCGCTGCTGAGCAACATGTTGGCGGGTATCCAGATCGCCATGACGCAGCCGATCCGCGTCGAGGACGCGGTGGTGCTGGAAGGCGAATGGGGCTGGATCGAGAACATCACCAGCACCTATGTCGTGGTCCGGCTCTGGGACCTGCGGCGGCTGATCGTGCCGCTCTCCTATTTCATCGAGAAGCCGTTCCAGAACTGGACGCATGAGAGTTCCGACCTGATCGGCTCTGTCTTCCTGCGCGTGGACTACACCGTGCCGCTGGACCGGATGCGCGAGAAACTGAAGGAGATCGCTTCCGCCAGCCGCTTCTGGGACCGCAAGACCTGCGTGCTGCAGGTGACGGACACGCCGGGCAACATGGTGGAGGTCCGCATCCTGGTCAGCGCTCGGGGCGGCGGCAACACTTTCGATCTGCGCTGCGAGGTGCGGGAGAAGATGATCGCCTTCCTGCAGGCCGAATACCCGGAGGCCCTGCCGCGCCAGCGCACGGAGATCACCGGCAACAGCCTGGACGGGCTGCTGGAGCAGCGGCGCGGCACGGAGGAGAAGGTGCGCCGCGCCGCCTGAGGGAAAGGGCCGGTAAAGCCCCGGCTTCCGTCACCGTAGAGGGATGGGCAGCTTCACGCAGCGGCTGCCATAGGACTGCACCCAGCCATGCTTCGTGACCGCATGGCCCGACATGTATTCGGCGAAGTGCTCCACCATGTCGTTGCGCTCGAACTCGCCGTGCACGGGCATGTCGATCCTGGCTCCTCGCCGCCGCCCCTCCCGGCCGGCGGCAAGCGGTGCGATAAGGCCAGCCGCATATTCCCCGCGGGTTCCCGTCCGGGCGCCCGTCCCAGCACCGTCCTCCCCCCGTGAAGGAGATCCCCCCGATGGCAGCCTATGACCTGATCCTGCGCGGCGGCACCTGTGTCCTGCCCTGGGGCGAGGAGAAGGCCGATGTCGGCGTGCGCGACGGGCGGATCGCCGCGCTGGGCGACCTGCGGACCGACACGGCGGAGGAGGTGGTGGACTGCGCCGGGCTGCATGTCCTTCCCGGGCTGATCGACCCGCATGTGCATCTGCGCGATCCGGGCCAGGGCGCCGGGCCGGACATGACGGTGGAAAGCATCGAGACCGGCACCCGTGCCGCCATCCTGGGCGGCATCACCGCACTCTTCGACATGCCGAACACGAATCCCGCCATCACGACGCGGGAGGCGCTGGACAACAAGCGCGCCTACCTCGCCGGCCGTGCCTGGTGCGACATGGGCCTCTATGTCGGCGCCACCAGGACCAACATCGCCGGGCTCGCCGAGCTGGAACTCCAGCCCAATGTCTGCGGCATCAAGGTCTTCGCTGGTTCCTCGACGGGCGACCTGATGGTGGAGGACGATGCCAGCCTGGAGGCGGTGATGCGCTCCGGCCGCCGCCGCATCGCCTATCATTCGGAGGACGAGTACCGGCTGCAGGCGCGCAAGCCGCTCTATGCCGCCGGCGGCCCGCATGCCCTGCATGCCGAGTGGCGCGATGTGGAATGCGCCTTCCTCGGCACGCGGCGGCTGATGGCGCTGGCGCACAAGACGCGGCGCCCCGCGCATATCCTGCACGTCTCCACGGCCGAGGAGCTGGACTACCTCAAGGACTACCGCGACGTCGCGACCGCCGAGGTGCTGGTGAACCACCTGACCCAGGTGGCGCCGGAGGCCTATGAGCGGCTGGGCGCCTATGCGGTGATGAACCCGCCGATCCGCGACGCGCGCCACATGGAGGCCGCCTGGGCCGCCGTGCGCGACGGCACGGTGGACTGCATCGGCTCTGACCACGCGCCGCATTCCCGCGCCGCCAAGGAGCGTCCCTGGCCGGCCACCGCCGCCGGGCTGACCGGCGTGCAGACGCTGGTGCCGGTGATGCTGAACCACGTGGCCGAGGGGCGCCTGTCCCTGGCCCGGCTGGTGGACCTGATGAGCGCCGGGCCGGCCCGGGTCTATGGCGTGACCGCCAAGGGACGGCTCGCCGCCGGCTATGACGCCGACTTCACCATCGTGGACCTGAAGCGCCGCCGCAGCATCGAGGAGAGCTGGATCGCCTCGCCCTGCGGCTGGACGCCCTTCGCCGGGATGGAATGCACCGGCTGGCCGGTGATGACCGTGATCCGAGGCGCCCCCGTGATGCGCGAGGACGAGGTGATCGGCTGTCTCTTGATCACATCTACGCACAGCTCCACCGTAAGGCGAA
>NZ_BDLP01000311.1:0-5151 GCF_001950415.1 Roseomonas sp. TAS13 | reverse complement strand
TGCTGACGTCGAGACTTGTGATCAAGAGACAGGCGCCTTTCCCCCGGGACGGCGCAACGCCAAAGCCCTGAAGCACGGATCAGCGTCCGGTTCCAGTCTCCTGGGCATCCTCCGCGGCGCGGGCGTTCTCGGCGGCGCGCATGGCGGCCTCGGCCTCGGGGTTGAGGGGCTGGCCAGCGCGGCGGGGCGGGATCAGCGGGCCGGGGACGGGGCGGTTGCCGTACATGAGTTCCCGCCCGGCCAGCAGGCCATCGCAGAGTTGGATGTCGAGGCGCTGGCGGTCACGGCGGCGGACGTCGTCGGTGATCCCGGCGGCCTCCTCCTCCGGTACGTCCAGCCCCTCCAGCGCGGCGCGGCCCATGGCGAGCGCGGCGTCGAAGGTCTCTCGGACCTCGAAGGCCACGTCGCGCTTGATGAGATCCAGCGTATGGCCGCGGTCATAGGCGCGGACATAGAGCCTGGCCTGGGGGAATTCCTCCTGCGCCAGGGTGACGATGCGGTCGGTGGTGGCGCGGTCGGCGGTGCAGACCAGGATGGCGCGGGCGCGGCCGGCGCCGGAGGTGCGCAGCACGTCGAGGCGGGTGCCGTCGCCGTAGTAGACCTGGAAGCCGAAGCGGGCGGCGGCGCGGATCATCTCCACATCGGTCTCGATGGTGGAGACGGTGAAGCCGCGCGCCAGCAGGGCCTGGCTGGCGACCTGGCCGAAGCGGCCGAAGCCGATGATCAGCGCGTCGCCGTGCAGGGATTCGGCGCGCTCGATGCCCTCCATCGAGGGGGCGTCGCGTTCCGGCCACCGCTCCGCCAGCAGCACGGCGAGCGGGGTGAGCGCCATGGAGAGGATGACGGTGGCGGTGAGCATGGCGCCGGTGCGGGCATCGACCAGCCCGGCGCCGCCGGCGGCGGCGTAGAGGACGAAGGCGAACTCGCCGCCCTGGGCGAGCACGGCGGCGCGGCGCACGGCCTCCCGCGTCCCGGCGCCGAAGAGGCGGGCGACCAGGAAGACCATGGCGGACTTGGCCAGCATCAGCAGCACCACGCCGGCCAGGATCAGCAGCCCGTCGCTGCGCAGCACGCCGAGGTCGAGGCTCATGCCGACGCCCATGAAGAAGAGGCCGAGCAGGATGCCGCGGAAAGGCTCGATGTCGGTTTCGAGCTGGTGGCGGAAGGTGGATTCCGAGAGCAGCACGCCGGCCAGGAAGGCACCCATGGCCATGGACAGGCCACCGAGCTCCATGGCCAGCGCAGCGCCGAGGACGACGAGCAGGGCGGCGGCGGTCATCACCTCCCGCGCCCCGGCGCGGGCGAGCAGGGCGAACATCGGGTTCAGCAGCCAGCGGCCGGCCGCGACCAGGGCGGCGAGCGAGAGCAGGGCGAGGCCGACGGAAACCCAGCGCGAGCCTTCCGCCTCATGGCCCGGCGCGAGGATCGCGACCAGGGCGAGGAGCGGCACGATGGCCAGGTCTTCCAGCAGCAGGATGGAAACGATGCGCTGGCCGGCGGGTGTGGAGACCTCGCCCCGTTCCTCCAGCACCTGCATGGCGATGGCGGTGGAGGAGAGGACGAAGCCCATGGCGGCCACGAAGGCCACGGCCGGGGCGAAGCCGGCGAGCCACAGGATGGCGGTCAGCACGACGCCGCAGGCACAGACCTGGGCGACGCCGAGGCCGAAGATCTCCCGCCGCAGGCTCCAGAGACGGGAGGGCTGCATCTCCAGCCCGATGATGAAGAGGAACATGACCACGCCGAGCTCGGCGATGTGCAGCACGGCCCCCGGCTCCGCCACCAGGCGCAGGCCGAAGGGGCCGATGGCGAGGCCGGCGGCGAGGTAGCCGAGCACGGAGCCCAGGCCCAGGCGGCGGAAGACGGGCACTGTCACCACCGCCGCCCCGAGCAGGATGACGACCGGGGCGAGATCCGTGACGTAGCCTTCTTCCGCCGTCATCCGCCCGATCCTCCTCCGTACGTACCCCGGCGCAGCTTAGGCGGCGGAGGCACGGGGCGGCCAGCCACAGGCCAGTGGCAGTCCAGGTTGCCCGCCTGCCAAGCGGACGCACCCCGCTCAGGCTGCCCATTTTTCGCGCGGGCAGCGATGCGGAGGAGGACAGGCGATGCGGGCGCCTGCCCTCCCGCGTAACCTATGGCCCTGACAGCGTCCACAGACACCAGCGAAAGCCCGAAGGCCGGGAGAGGAGGCGCTTTCCCAGGGGATGCCGCAAGACGAACGGCACGGGAAAAGCCGCGATCCGCGACGGCGGCGGCTATTCCGCGGCCCGCGACAGCGGCGTCGCCACATCCTCCAGCGAGCGGCGCTCGGCGGCGAAGCCCAGCTTCCATTCGGTGGCGGCGGCGATCAGCATCAGCGCGGCGCCCAGCATGTAGCCCCACATGATGTTGTCGCGCGCCCCGCCTTCGATCAGCGCGCCGAACAGCGCAGGGCCGGCGACGCCGCCGATGCCGGTGCCGAAGGCATAGAAGAGGGCGATGCCCATGGCGCGCATCTCCAGCGGGAAGCTCTCGCCCACGGTAAGATAGGCGGCCGAGGCGGCGGCGGAGGCGAAGAAGAAGATCACCGTCCAGGCCGCCGTCTGCTCCCAGGCGGAAAGCCAGCCCTGGGCGAAGGCATAGCCGGTGGCGGCCATCAGGATGCCGGACAGGGCATAGGTGGCGGTGATCATCGGCCGGCGGCCGATGCTGTCGAAGAAATGGCCGAGCAGCAGCGGCCCCATCAGGTTGCCGATCGCGAAGGGCAGCATGAACCAGCCGATATGGTTGGGCTCGATGCCATAGAAGCGGGTGAGCACCAGGGCGTAGGTGAAGAAGATCGCGTTGTAGCAGAAGGCCTGGCAAGCCATCAGCACGATGCCCAGGACCGAACGCTCCGGATAGGTGCGGAACATGGTCGCCGCGACTTCCCGCAGGCTGGTATGGGTGCGGGGCGTGAGGCGGATGGTGCGGTGTTCCGCCGCCGGCAGCGGGCCGCGGTTGTCGCGCACCCAGTCCTCGATGTCGCCGACGATGCGCTCGGCCTCGTGCTGCCGGCCATGGGTCATCAGCCAGCGGGGGCTTTCGGGGATCCAGCGGCGCAGGAAGAGCGCGATGAGCGACAGGGCGCCGCCGATGCCGAAGGCGAGGCGCCAGCCGATCTCCGGGTCGATCACGCGCGGGTCGAGCAGCACCACCGCGCCCAGGGCACCGAAGGCGGCGCCGGCCCAGAAGGTGCCGTTGACCGCCAGGTCGGTGACGCCGCGGCGGCGGGCGGGGATGAGCTCCTGGATGGTGGAGTTCACCGCCGCGTACTCGCCGCCGATGCCCGCGCCGGTGAGGAAGCGGAAGAAGGCGAAGCTCCAGAAGTTCCAGGAGAAGCCCGTGGCGATGGTCGCCACCATGTAGACCAGCAGGGTGACGGTGAAGAGCTTCTTGCGGCCCAGGCTGTCGGTGAGGCGGCCGAAGAAGAGGGCGCCCAGGACGGCGCCGATGAGGTAGGCGGAGGCGCTGAGGCCGATCTGGGTCTCGGTCAGGCGCAGGACGGGGCTGTTGTGGATGGCGCCGCCGAGCGAGCCGACAAGGGTGACCTCCAGCCCGTCCAGGATCCAGGTGATGCCGAGCGCCACGACCACCAGCCAGTGGAAGCGCGACCAGGGCAGGCGGTCCAGTCGCGCGGGGATGTCCGTCTCGAAGCTGGCCTTCCCACTGGCCGCCGCGGTGGTGCTGGCGCGTCCCTCCATCGGTCCGGTCCTCCCTCCTTGCCTTTGCGGTCCCTGCCCTCCCTGGCACGTGCCGCCCGGATAGGAAACACCGAAATGGCCGAAGGTTCCCGAGGAGGAGCGGTTCGCCGGGGCAGGATGGGACAGCCTGCCCCGGACAGGCCGGACGGGGCAGGCGGGCGCGGATGGCTGGGTCCCGGCCCGGGCCATGCCTGGCGGCGCGCGATTTGCCTAGCCTGCCGGGATGGCGGGCCACCGCCTCCCCTTCCGCTGGATGTCCGTGTGATCCTTTCCGTCTTCTGGCTGCCGGCGACGCTCGGGGCCGCTTTCTTCCAGTCCTGGCGCACGGCGATGCAGCAGAGGCTGCGCGGCACGATGTCGGTGAATGCCGCCGGGCTGGTGCGCTTCCTCTATGGCGCGCCCACGGCGCTGGCGCTGCTGCTGCTGCACTGGCTGCTGCTGGGCGGCGGGATGCCGCGGCCGGGCTGGGGCTTCCTCGGCTGGGCGCTGGTGGGCGGGCTGGTGCAGATCCTCGGCACCAACCTGCTGATCATGAGCTTCGGCTACCGCAACTTCGTGGTCGGCACCGCCTACAGCAAGACGGATGCGATGCAGGGGGCGATCCTGGGCACGCTGGTGCTGGGTGAGGTGCTGCGGCCTCTGGCCTGGCTCGGTGTGCTGGTCAGCGTGGCGGGGGTGCTGGTGCTCTCGCTGGCGGGCAAGGCCAGCGGGCCGCGCGACCTGCTGCGCGCCACGGTGCAGCCGGCGGCGCTCTGCGGCCTGGGGGCGGGACTGGCCTTCGCCGCCACCGGCATGTTCACCAAGCTGGCCATGGCGATGCTGCCTCCGGGCACGGACGCCGTGCGCGGGGCGCTGGTGGCGCTGACGGTGATGACCACGCTGCAATCGCTGATGCAGGGCGGCTGGATGCTGTGGCGCGAGCCGGAACATCTGCGCGCGGTCTTCCGCGGCTGGCGCAAGGCGGCGCCGGTGGGGGCACTCTCGGCACTGGGCTCGGCCTGCTGGTTCACCGGCTTCGCCCTGGCGCCGCTGGGGCTGGTGCGGGCAGTGGGACAGGTCGAGATCCTGATGACCATGGCGCTGGGGCGCTTCTACCTGCGGGAAAGCTTCACCCGCTCGGAGGTGATCGGGGCGGTGACGGTGGTGGCGGGGGTGCTGCTGGTGCTGGCGGGGGCCTGAGGAAGACAGCCCGCCGGCGGCAACCCTTCGCCCTTGGCGAACCGGCCTTCCGAGCCCGGCTCCCGATACGGCCCGCCCGGGATGACGCGGGCGGCTGCCGGTCCGCGCTTCACGGCTTTGGCGTTGCGCCGTCCCGGGGGACAAGGCTCCGCCTTTTCCCCCCGTCCCCCTTATCCGCCAGGAACCTGAGGTTCCTGGACCTCCCGTTCGTTGCCTCTTCGCTGCCGGCCGGATCGCGCCGGAGAGC
>NZ_BDLP01000310.1:0-5166 GCF_001950415.1 Roseomonas sp. TAS13 | reverse complement strand
CTGTGCGTAGATGTGATCAAGAGACAGCCGCCATGCCGGGGGCGGGGAGGCGGCGATCGGGCTGGGCTTCATGAGCCGCCTCGGCAGCCCGGCGGCGCGGCTGCCCTGCATGCTGATGAATGTCCTCCCCGTGCGCCTGCCGGTGCCGGAGGACGCGCCGCTCGACGAGTTCCTGGCCGCCTCCGCGAAGCGCTTCGCCAAGGCGCGGCGCCACGGGCGCTATCGCGGCGAGCAGATCCGCCGCGACCTCGGGCGGATCGGTGCCGGGCGCCGGCTCTACGGCGCCCTGGTCAATATCCTGCCCTTCGAGGAGGCGCCGGACTTCCCGGGCCTCGCCACGGAGATCGAGATCCTCGGCACCGGGCCGGTGGACGACATCACCATCACCCTGCGCGGCGATGCGCGCGCCAGCCGGCTGCGGCTGGAGCTGGAGGCCAACCCCGCCCTCTATGACGCGGCGGCGCTGGCGGCGCATGCGGAGCGGCTGGTGCATTTCCTGGGCGCCGCCCTGGGCGCGGACAAGCTGGCCGATGTGCCGACCGCCACGCCGGCCGAGGCCGCCTGGGCGCTCCGCACGCTGAACGCCACCGCCCATCTCGTGCCCGACACGACGCTGGCCGCGCTGATCGAGCGCCGGATGGCCGAGACGCCCGGGGCCATCGCGCTGGAGGGCGAGGGCCGGCGCCTCACCTATGCGGAGCTGGAGCGCCGCAGCCGTGCCCTGGCGCTGGAACTGCGCGCGCGGGGTGCCGGGCCGGGCCGCGTCGTCGCCGTGGCACTGGAACGGTCGCTGGCGCTGGAGATCGCGCTGGTGGCGATCCTCCGCGCCGGGGCGGCCTATCTGCCGCTGGACCTTTCGCACCCGCCCGCGCGCATCGCCCGTATCCTGGCCTCCGCGCAACCGGTGCTGGCCCTGGCGCCCCCGGGGCAGCCGGCGCTGGAGGGCCTGGCCTGCCTGCTGCCGGAATCCTGGCACCTGGACAGCGAGGCATCCTTGCCGCCCGGCCCGGAGCCTGGCGACCTCGCCTATCTGCTCTACACCTCCGGCTCCACCGGCGAGCCCAAGGGCGTGATGGTCGGGCACCGGGCCATCGTGAACCGCCTGGAATGGATGCGGCAGCACTACGGCTTCGGCCCGGGCGACCGCATCCTGCAGAAGACGCCGATGACGTTCGACGTCTCGGTCTGGGAGTTCTTCCTGCCGCTGCTCAGCGGCGCCACGCTGGTGATGGCCCCGCCCGGCGCGCACAAGGACCCCGCGGCGCTGGCGGCGCTGATCCGGTACGGCGGGATCACCACGGCGCATTTCGTGCCCTCGATGCTCGCCGCCTTCCTGGCCGAGCCGACGGCGCGGGGCCTATCGCCAGCCCGCGTCTTCTGCTCCGGCGAGGCGCTGCCGCCCGAGCTGCGCGACCGCTTCCACGCCACGCTGCGGTCCGAGCTGCACAACCTCTACGGCCCGACCGAGGCGGCGGTGGATGTCTCCTTCTGGCCCGCCGGGCCTGAGGACCGCTCCCGCCCCGTGCCGATCGGCTTTCCCGTCTGGAACACCCGGCTCTACGTGCTGGACGAGTCGCTGCGCCCGCTGCCGCCGGGCGTGACGGGGCAGCTCTTCATCGCCGGGCGGCAGCTCGCGTGCGGCTATCTCGGCCGCGACGACCTGACGGAAGGCGCCTTCCTTCCCGACCCCTTCCATCCGGGCGAGCGGATGTACCGCACCGGCGACCTCGCCAGCCTGCGCGCGGACGGGGCGATCCTGTTCCATGGCCGCGCCGACGACCAGGTGAAGCTGCGGGGCCTGCGCATCGAGCTGGGCGAGATCGAGGCCGTGCTCGCCACCGCGCCGGGCGTGGCGCAGGGCCGCGTCGTGGCGCGGGAGGACAGGCCGGGCGACCGGCGCCTCGTCGCCTATCTCGTTCCGGGCGAGGGCTATGCGGCGGAGGCGGTGCGCGCCCATGTGGCGGCGCGCGTGCCGGACTACATGCTGCCCGCCGCCTTCGTGGCGCTGGAGGCGCTGCCGGTGAATGCCAGCGGAAAGCTGGACCGCCGCGCCCTGCCGGCGCCGGACTATGGCGGCGAGACCGGACGCGAGCCCGTCACGGAGACCGAGCGCCGCCTCGCCGCCCTCTTCGCCGAGGCGCTGGGCCTGCCGCGCGTCGGGGCGGAGGACGACTTCTTCGCCCTGGGCGGCCATTCCCTGCTGGCGGTGGAGATGACCCTCCGCATCCGTGAGGAATGGGGCTGGGACCCCGGGCTGGGCGCGATCTTCGAGCATCCGGCCGTGGCCGCGCTGGCCCGGGTGATCGACGAGGGCGCGCGCGTCGCCGATACCGGGCTGGGGCCGCTGATCCGCCTTTCGGATGGCGATCCCGCCCTGCCGCCCCTCTTCGTGGTGCATCCGGCGGGCGGCATCTCCTGGTGCTACGGCACCCTGGCCCGCGCCCTTTCGCCGCGCCGTGTGGTCTATGGCCTCCAGGCCCCGGCGCTGGAGGCATCGCAGCCCCCGCCCGAAAGTCTCGATGCGCTGGCCGCCGACTATGTCGCGCGCATCCTGGCGGTACAGCCGGCCGAGGGGGAAGAAGGCGTGGTGCATCTCCTCGGCTGGTCGGTGGGCGGCATCATCGCCCAGGCCATGGCGGTGCGGCTGCGGGCGCTGGGCCATCCGGTGGGGCTGGTGGCGCTGCTCGACGCCTATCCGGCGGATGTGTGGCGCGACCAGCCCGATCCCGGACCGGAAGGCGGTCTCCGCGCCCTGCTGGCCATCGCCGGGCACGATCCGGAGCGCCTGCCGCCCGGTCTCGTGCTGACGCGGGAGGCGGTGACGGAGTTCCTGCGCCGGGGCGACAGCCCGCTGGGGCGCCTGCCGGAAGCAGCGCTGGATGGCGTGGTGCGCGTGGTGCAGTCGAACAACCGCCTGGTGCGTGGCCATGTTCACGGCCGTTTCGACGGGCGGCTGACCCATGTCCGGGCGGCGCGGGACCATCAGGCGCGGCCGGAGATCCGGCCTGATCTCTGGCGTCCCTACGCGACCCGGCTGGAGGTGCTGGACATGCCGGCGCTGCACCAGGAGCTCGTGGGCGAACGCATCGTGGCGCGGATCGCCCCGCTCCTGGCCGAGCGGATGGCCCGTTTCGAGACGGAAGGAGGAAGCGGATGCGCGGCAGCGGAATAGCGGGACGCATCGCCCTGGTCACGGGCGCCGGCGGCGGCATCGGCGCCGCCGTGGTGCGGGCCCTGCGGGAGGAGGGCGCGCGCGTCGTCGCCACCGACCTGGACCCCGCCGCCATCGCCCCCGGCGAGAACATCCGGGCCGAGGCCCTGGACGTCACCGACAGCGCCGCGGTGGAGGCGCTGGTGGAGCGGGTGGAGCGCGACTGGGGGCCGGTCGATCTCGGCGCGAGCGTCGCGGGCGTGCTCTCCACCACCCTGGTCACGGAGACCACGGATGCCGAATGGCGCCGCGTCTTCGCGGTGAACGCGGAAGGTGTGTTCCACATCTCCCGCGCCCTGGCCCGGCGGATGCAGCCGCGGGGGCGCGGCAGCCTCGTCACCGTCAGCTCCAACGCCGCCGGCATCCCGCGCCATGCCATGGCGGCCTATGCGGCCTCCAAGGCGGCGGCGACCATGTTCACCCGCTGCCTGGGGCTGGAACTGGCGCCCCACGGCATCCGCTGCAACATCGTGGCTCCCGGCTCGACGCTCACGCCGATGCAGACGGGGATGTGGTCGGACGCGGACGGCGCGGCGCGGGTGATCGCGGGTGTGCCGGAAGCCTTCAAGACCGGCATCCCGCTGGGCAAGCTCGCCACGCCGGAGGATGTCGCGGAGGCGGTGGTCTTCCTGCTTTCCGACCGCGCCGGGCATATCACCATGACCGATCTCTACGTCGATGGCGGCGCGACGATGCGCGCGTAAAACCCCTCCGCCGCGGCCGGGGGCGGGCAACGCGCCGCGCGGCGGGGATCGAGGAGTTCACGACGAGCATGGCCGAGGTCAGCCTGCCCGGGACCACAGCGCTGGCGCTGGACGGCCCCTCGGGTGCCTATCGCATCTTCCTGTCCGTCCCGCAGGCACCCCCGCCTCCGGAGGGCTTCCCGCTCCTGGTCCTGCTGGATGCCAATCTCTGCTTCGGCACCGTGGCGGACCTGCTGCGGCAGGGCAGCTTCCGCCCCGGCGTGTCGCGCCTGTGCCCGGCCGTCGTGGCGGGCATCGCCTATCCGACCGACCAGCCGCTGGACCGTCTGCGGCGCGGCCTGGACTACACGCCCGGCCCCTCGGTGGAGGGCCCCGGGCGCGGCGCCCCGAGCGGCCCCTCCACCGGCGGGCGGGATGCCTTCCTGGCCTTCCTGCAGGAACAGGTGAAGCCGCTGGTCGCCGCGCGCCATCCGCTGGACCCGGCGCGGCAGGCGATCATCGGCCACTCCTTGGCGGGCTTCTTCGCCCTCGACGTGCTGGCGCAGGACCCGGCCTGCTTCTCCGGCTATCTCGCGATCAGCCCCTCGGTCTGGTGGAACCGGCCGCGCCTCATGGCCGGGCTGGAATCCCGGAAGGGCGACGGCCTGGCGCCCCGGGCCTGGATCGGCGTCGGGGAATGGGAGGAGGCGCTGGCCCCCTGGGAGGACACCCTGCCGGACCGCGAAGCCACCGCCCGCCGCCGCGCCTCCCGCGCCATGGTGGGGAACGCCCGGACGATAGCCGACACCATCGCCCGCCGCTTCGGCCCGGCCGCGCGGGTGGAGTTCGAGTGCCTGCCCCGGGAGACGCATATCTCCGCCGTGCCGGTGGCGCTGAGCCACGGGCTTCGCTTCCTGCTGGGGCCTGAGGGATTCGGCGGGCCGTGACCGTTCCGCTCCGTGGCCGGTCCCCGGGGGAGAGGCGCCGCCTCTCCGCCCGGACCTCCTCTCCGCCGGGGACCGAAGCCGGTCCCCGGACCCCGGGCTTTCGTGGGTTCCCGTGGTGACCGTTATCCTGGGGCTTGGTCCCTGGGAGCAGGTGGAGAGGCGGGGCTCCCGAAAAGCAGGACACCGTGTCCGCGCTGGTGGCACCGGCGGTCCGCCGGAAAGCCAGGCTCTCCGGCGCGATCCGGCGTCAGCAAGAACCAACTCATCGGGTCCAGGGCCCGCCTGTCTCTTGATCACATCTACGCACAGCTCCACCGTAAGGCGA
>NZ_BDLP01000309.1:0-5167 GCF_001950415.1 Roseomonas sp. TAS13 | reverse complement strand
CCTGGACCGCGCGGCGCGGCAGTTCGCCCGCCTACCCGACCCGACGCCGCGCCTGCGCTTCCGGCTGCGCGAGGGGCGGCTGGCGCTGGACGGGCTTTCCGCCCGGCTGGAAGGCGCCTCCTACCAGGGGCTGCTGGAGCGCGGCTTCGCCCTGGTGCGCGACGGCGAGGGCAGGCCCGTCACCCGTGCCGCGCAGGTCGATCCCGGGGCAAGGTTGCAGATCGAATTCGCCGATGGCGTCATCGAGGCCGCCGACACCCGGGGTGCCCCCCCGAAGCGCCCGCGCACACCCAAGGCCAAGGAACAGGGTTCCCTGCTGTGATCGCACGCCGCCTCCTGCTGCCCCTGCCAGCCCTGCTGCTCGCCCGCTGCGCCGGTTCCGCCGAGTCGCGGCCCGGCACCGCCGCCTCCGCGCCCGCGCTGGAGATGAACCCGGCCGGCCTGACCCAGGGCGGCTTCGTCGCCGGCCGCACTGCGCCCGGCACGCGCCTCGCCCTGGATGGCAAGCCGGTGCCGGTCTCGGCGGATGGCCACTTCGCCCTGGGCTTCAGCCGCGATGCCGGGCCGGAGGCGGCGCTGGGCATCACCCCGCCCGGCGGCCGCACCGAGATCCGCCGCCTCGCCATCGCCCCCCGCCACTGGGACATCCAGCGCCTGAACGGCCTGCCGTCCCGGCAGGTGACGCCGAACGCGCAGGACCTCGCCCGCATCCGCGCCGAGCAGGTGCGGATCAACGCCGCCCGCGCGGTGGAAACCCCGGTGGCGCTTTATGCCGAGGGTTTCGACTGGCCCGCACGGGGCCGCATCAGCGGCGTCTATGGCAGCCAGCGCATCCTGAACGGGGAGCCGCGGGCGCCGCATCTCGGCCTGGACATCGCCGTGCCGACCGGCACGCCGACCGCCCCGATGGCGCCGGGGCGGGTGACCCTGGCGGCAGACCTCTACTTCACCGGCAATACCTTGATCGTCGAGCACGGGCAGGGCGTGGCCAGCCTCTACGCCCACCTGTCGCGCATCGAGGTGCGGGAGGGCCAGCGGGTGGGGCGCGGCGAGACCATGGCGCTTTCCGGCGCCACGGGCCGCGTCACCGGGCCGCACCTGCACCTGGGCCTCTTCTGCCGGGGCGTCTCGATCGACCCGGGGCCCGTGCTGGGGCTGTAGCGGGCCCGGCCGGAGGGGGCGTCAGCCCAGCGGCATCTCCACGACGATCCGGCCCCAGGGCACGCCACGGTCCACCCGGACGCCGTCGGGCTTGCGGGCCAGGGTCAGCAACAGGCGCATGCCGAGGCCACGGCTGCGAACCGGGTCGAAATCGGCCGGAAAGCCCTGGCCTTCGTCCTCGACCGCGATCCGCGCCACCTTCCCGAGCGGCTGCACCGAGACGGAGACCGTGCCGTGCCCGTATTTCAGCGCGTTGGTCACCAGCTCGGTCACGATCAGCCCCAGGGAGGTCAGCTTGTCTGGCGACAGCATCAGGGATTCGGTCGAAAGATGGATGGGACGGCCGACGATCTCGTCGGACAGGCTGCCGCGCAGGTCGTCCAGCAGGCCGCCAAGATAGGTGGCGAGGTCCGCCTCGGTGACGTCGTTGCCCTCGTAGAGCCGCTTGTGCACCGCCGCGACGGTCAGCACCCGGCGGGCGGCCTCGGCCAGATGCGCCCGGGCGCCGCCGTCGTTCACATGCCCGGCCTGAAGCTGCAGCAACGTATGCACGAGCTGTAGGCTGTTGCGGATGCGGTGATGCACCTCGCGCATCAGAAGGTCCTGCTGCCGCAGCAGCGCGTCCTTGGCCTCCACGGCCTTCACCCGGTCGGTGACGTCGCGCGAGATGGCGACGAACTGCTCGTCCTCCCCCTGCCCGCCCAGGGGTGCCACCAGCACGTCCCACCATTTCGGCGTGCCCTTGGTCGTGGGGCAGAAGGCCTCGAAATGCCCGATCCCGGTCTGGCGCGCCGCGCGGATGGCGGCGCGGACATGTTCCGCCTGGTCCGCGGGCCAGAGCCTTTCCCAGGGGCAGTTCGCCACCTTGGCGAAATCGTCGATCTCCATCAGGCACAGGCCGTTGTGGTTCATGCGGACCAGCGTGCCGTCGCCCCGCAGCACCTTGATGCAGTCGGGGCTGCTCTCGAAGACGCTTTGCAGCATCGCCTCGCTGTGCGCGAGGGCCACCTGGCGCGCCTGCCGGTCCGCCACCGCCGCGATGACGTTGGCCAGGGCCTGGAGGAAGGCGATGTCGCGCGGCTCGAAATCCGTGCGGTCGCCGCTGTCCACCTCCAGCACGCCATAGGGCACGGCCTGGCCGCTGCCGATCAGCACGTTCAGCGCGCGCCTGACCCCGTGCTCCACCAGCAGGGCGGGGGTGCGGAAGCGGGCTTCCTCCGTCAAATGGTTGGAGATGACCGGTCGCCCGGTGCGAAAGGCATAGCCGGCGGGGCTTTCCAGATCCGCTCCCAGCCGGGCATGGCCCACGACCCCGGCATGCCAGCCGACCCCCGCCTGCACCAGGAAGGCGTTCTCCCCGGGCAGGAAGCGCAGGACCTTGGCGAAGGGCACGTCCAGCCCATCGGCCGCCACGCGGCAGACCTCGTCCAGCGAGGGCTGCAGGCTGTCGCCCCTCAGGGCGAAAAGACCGAATTCGGCGATCAGCTCCTGCTGCCGCAGCCTCTGATAGGCTTCGGCGCGCTGGGGCTCCATGTCGGGGGACAGCATGCCCGGAATTCTACACGTTCCCCGCCCCCTGGAAACAGGCCACGGCCCGGATGCCCCCGCGCCGCGCTCGGGTCGTCCATGCGCCGTGGCCGCGCGGCTTTCCGAGGGCCGGCGGAGCCCACCCCCGAGCACCCCCGGGGCGCCACGGGCGCGGCACCTCAAGCTGGGCGATGCTACCCTTCGCAGGAGTCGCGCCGGGGCGAGGCCCGCCGGCAGGCCGGTTCAGCGCTTCGGCGGCGGCGGCAGGTCCGGCTTCCCGCTGGGCGGCCTGGCCCCGAAATGATCGGCCAGCTGCGAGGCACTATAGGCTTCGGTGAAGCTTTCCTCGATCTCCGGCAGCATCGTCTCGTTCCAGGCGAGCCAGTCCTGCTCCATGCGCTCGAAGACGGCGGGCTGGCGAGCCTTCAGGTTCGCCCGCTCCATCGGGTCCTCGACCACGTTGAACAGGAAGCTGTTCTCCCCGATCTTCAGGTACTTCAGGTCGCCGTCGCGCATCGCCCGCTGGGCATTGGCCTTGTAGCGCCAGTACAGCCGGCGCGGCACCGGCGCCGCGCCGTCGAGGGCCGGCAGCAGGTCCATGCCATCCGGCGGATAGGCCGCATCGGCCTGCCCGCCGGCGGCGGCCAGCAGGGTGGGCAGCCAGTCCATGCTGGCCATCACCTGCTCCGAAGTGCCGCCGGGCCTGATCCGGGCGGGCCAGCGGATGACGGCGGGGATGCGCAGACCACCTTCCAGCAGCTCCGTCTTGCGGCCGTTGAAGGGCCAGACATCCGAGAAGCGCTCGCCGCCATTGTCGCTGGTGAAGATGACAATGGTGTCGCGGGCGATCCCCCTTTCCTCCAGCTCCGCCAGCACGAGGCCGATCTGCTCGTCCATCGAGACGACCATGCGGCCGTAGGTCTTCAGCGTGCCGCCGTCGAAGTTCCGCAGGTCCTTGCCCTTCAGCCGCTCGGATTCCGCCTCGTCGCCCGGGCCGACCCAGGGCCAGTGCGGGGCGTTGAAGTGCAGGCTGAGGAAGAAGGGGCGACCCGCCTGCGCGAAGTCCCGCACCACCTCCACCGCCTTCCGGCCGAGCAGTTCGGTGGCATAGCCATGCTGGTCGATCGCCAGGTCGCCGTCCCAGAGATCGGGTTTCCCGTCCGTGCCGCGATGCGTGTAGTAGTCGATGGTGCCGCCGCGGAAGCCCCAGAACCGGTCGTAGCCGCTCTTCAGCGGGCCGAACTTCGGCAGGGCGCCCAGGTGCCATTTGCCGACCAGGGCGGTGCTGTAGCCGGCACGCTTCAGCAGCGAGGGCAGTGTCGGATGCTCGGGCGGCAGGCCGACCTCGTTGGTGCGCGACAGCGGTTCCCACAGCCCGAGCGGTAGCCGGTACTGGTAGCGGCCGGTGATCAGCGCCGTGCGCGTCGCAGAGCAGACGGCGGAGCTGGCATAGGCCTGCAGGAAACGCAGCCCCTGCCCGGCCAGGCTGTCCACCGCCGGGGTGCGGAAGGCGCGCTGGCCGTAGCAGGAAACATCCGCCACCCCCAGGTCGTCGGCCATGATGAAGATGATGTTGGGCTGTCGCGTGGCTTGGTTCGGGGCTCGGCCTTGCGTCTGGGCCTGCGCGCCGGGGGGCGCCAGTGCGGCGCCCAGCCCGGCACCCAGCGTGGTCGCGCCCATGGCGCTGGCGGACAGCAGCCCGCGCCGGCTCATTTCGGTCGCCATTGTTTCCTCCCGTTTATTAGTTATGCGACATAACTAACTCGTTCTTTTGCGCCCAGCAAGGACGGCGCCGATCCTGCCACAGTCCGTCATCGCAGCGGGGCCATAGAATCCACGCATGATAGGGCTTGCATCAATACGTTTGCGCATGATTGGCTGGGGCCGTGGAACTCCGGCAGCTTGAAACCTTTTGCGCCATCATCGCGGGCGGCAGCCTGACCGCGGCGGCAAGGCTGACGGGCCGCTCGCAGCCGGCGATCTCGCGCCAGTTGCAGGAGCTGGAAGCGGCCCTCGGCTTTACCCTTTTCGAACGCAACGGCCCCCGCATCACCCCGACCGAACAGGGCTTGCGGTTCCATGACGAGGTGGAGCCCTCCCTGGCCGGCCTGCGGCGCCTGGAGGAACGGGCCGAGGCCATCGCCCGGGGCGAGCTGGCCTCGCTCGACATCGCCGCCATCCCCGCCCTGGCCATGGGCCTGATCCCCCGCGCCCTGGCGCGGCTGCCGGCGGAGGACCTGCCGCGCAACCTGGGGCTCGGCGCCGTCCCGGCGGGCGAGGTGGTGCGGCAACTGCTCGACCGCCGCGCCGTGCTGGGCTTCGCCAGCCTGCCGGTGGACCATCAGGGGCTGGACGTCCACTGGCTGGGCGAGAGCCGCTGCGTCGCCGTGCTGCCAGCCGCCCATCCCCTGGCCGGGGAGACCTGCCTGCCGCTGCGCGCCCTGGACGGGGCTGGCTCTTGATCACATCTACGCACAGC
>NZ_BDLP01000308.1:0-5187 GCF_001950415.1 Roseomonas sp. TAS13 | reverse complement strand
CCTTACGGTGGAGCTGTGCGTAGATGTGATCAAGAGACAGGCACCGGCTACCATGTCGTGCCGGTGGTGGCCCTGCTGCGCCCGCCCTTCACCGTGACGCCGGACCCCGCCGAGGTGGCGGAGATCTTCGAGTACCCGCTGGCCCGCCTGCTCGACCCGGCAGAGCCGCAGCGGCTCACCCGCCTTGTCGAAGGGCGGGAGCGTACCTTCTGGGTCTGGCCGCACGAGCAGCATCTCGTCTGGGGCGCCACCGCGGCAATCCTGCGCAATCTCGCCCTGCTGCTGCGCGGCTGATGCTGCTCCGCCTCGTTCCCGTGCTGCTGTTCCTGGCGCCCTTCGCCGGCTTCCTGCTCTGGCGCCGGTTCCGGCCGCGTCCCGCGCCGGGGCGGCCGGGCGAGGAGGACCTGCCCTGGCCCTTCCTCGCCCTGGCGGGGGCCGGGCTGGCCCTGGCGGCGGCGGGCCTGGCGGCCTATGGCCTGTCCCGCCGGATGGAACAGGGCAGCACCTATGTGCCGGCCCGGCTGGAGCCGGATGGCCGGATCGAGCGCGGCCATGCCGGGCCGCCATGATGGCGCCCCATGACAGCATCCGGAGAGACCGGAGACCCGATGCGCCCCCACGACGTGATCCCCGAACACCCTGACGGCGCCCCCCACGCCCGGCTGGCTCCCCCGGAACGGCTGACTCGTGGCGCCCCGCTGGCGGTGTTGCGGGCGCTGCCGGGCTCGCGCGCCGTGGGTGGCTGCGTGCGCGACGCGCTGGCGGGGCGGCCGATCGCCGATGTGGATGTCGGCGTGCCGCTGCCGCCCGGGGCCGCCGTGCCGCTGCTGCGCGCCGCCGGGCTGAAGGTGGTGGAGACCGGCCTTGCCCATGGCACCGTCACCGCGATCGGCGATGGCGAGCCGGTGGAGGTGACCAGCCTGCGCCGCGATGTCGCCACCGACGGCCGCCATGCCGAGGTGGAATGGACCGCCGACTGGCGCGAGGACGCGGCCCGGCGCGATTTCACCATCAACGCCATGTCCATGGATGCGGAGGGCAATCTCTGGGACTGGTTCGGCGGACGGGGGGACCTGGCCGCCGGGGTGGTGCGCTTCGTGGGCGACCCGGCGACGCGGCTGCGGGAGGACTATCTGCGCGCCCTGCGCTTCTTCCGCTTCCAGGCCCGCTACGGCACCGGCGCGCCGGATGCGGCGGCCCTGGCCGCGATCCGGCAGGCGGTGCCGGGGCTGGCCCGGCTGTCCGCCGAGCGGGTTTGGAGCGAGACGAAGCGCCTCCTGGCCGCACCCGACCCCTCCGGCGCGCTGCGGCTGATGCTGGATACCGGGGTGCTGGCCGCGATCCTGCCCGAGGCTTTGTCCGGCATCCCCGAACCGGCGGCCCTGGCGGAGCGCATCGGCGCCCTGCGGCGCGGCATCGCCGCCGGCCTGCCCCCCGACCCGGTGCTGCGCCTCGCCGCGCTGCTCCCCCCCGGTTTGCGCGGTGCCGGCGGACGGATCGCGCGGCGCCTGCGCTTCTCCAACGAGGAGCGGGAGGTGCTGGAGGAGCTCACGGACCGGGACATCCCGCCTGACCCGGCGCCGGATGACGATGCCCTGCGCCGCTGGCTGTCCCTGCGTGGCGATGCCGGAGCGCCGCCGCGCGAAGCCTGGCTGGCCGAGCTGCGCGACGGGCGCGACCGCTCGGCGCTGCGGGCACGGATCGCGTCGATGCCGGTGCCGCGATTCCCGCTCCAGGGCCGCGACGCCCTGGCCATGGGTGTGCCGCCCGGGCCACAGCTGGGGCGAATGCTGCGGGCGGTGGAGGCCTGGTGGCGGGAGGACGGCTGCCGGGCGGATGCCGGAGCCTGCCGTGCCCGATTGACGGAACTGATGAAGGATATCACGGAAGGCCACTGGCCGACCGGCCAGGGGCGCGCATAAGCGGCCCTCCACCGTCAGAGAGCCTCTCATGCCCCAGGACGACGTCTTCGCCCCGAGCTGGGCCCCCCGTATGCTTTCGGTGCTGCGGATCATGACCGCACTGCTTTTCCTGGCGCACGGCACGCAGAAGCTCTTCGGTTTCCCGACGCCCCAGTACCAGCCGGACTTCCTGACCCTGAGCTGGTTCGCGGCGGTGATCGAGCTGGTCGGCGGCGTGCTGCTGACGCTCGGCCTCTTCACCCGCGCCGCGGCCTTCGTCTGCGCCGGCCAGATGGCCTTCGCCTATTTCATCGCGCATTTTCCGAAGAGCTTTTTCCCCGCCGTGAACGGGGGCGATGCCGCCGTGCTGTTCTGCTTCATCTTCCTCTACCTCTTCGTGGCCGGCGGCGGCGCCTGGTCGGTGGACGCCGCCCGCAACCGGGTCTAGCAGGCCGCCCGTCCTGGCTGTTCCCACGCGGCGCCTTGCCCCCGGGGGCAAGGCGTCTCCGCGCAGAAGGGCAATACCGTTCGGCGCCGATCCGCTCTAATCCCCCTGCCGACATGGCCCGTCCCAAGCATCCCCCGATTTCCGCCGAAACCACCCGCGCCCTGACCGGGCGGCTCTGGCGCGACTATGTGCGGCAACATCCGCGCGGCATCCTGGTGGCGATCCTCTGCACCGGGGCGGTGGCCGGGCTGACGGCACTGTACCCGGTGGTGATCCAGCAGGCCTTCGACCTCTTCACCAGCGGCGACCCGCGGATCACCTGGCTGGTGCCGCCGGCCATCATCCTGCTGACCTGCCTCAAGGCTCTGGCGCAGTACGGGCAGGCGGTCTCGGTGCAGGCCGTGGTGCTGCGGGTGATCGAGTCGGTGCAGAACGATCTGTTCCGCGCGCTGACCCGCGCCGACCTGGCCATCGTGGCGCGGGAGGCCCCGGCCCGGCACGCCGCCCGCTTCACCGCCGATGCCCAGGCGATCCGGGAGGCGCTGACCAAGGCGATCAACGGCGTGGCGGACCTGCTGACCGTGGTCGGGCTGGTCGGCTCCATGGTCTGGCTGGACTGGCAGATGACACTGGTGGCGGCGCTGCTCTATCCGGTCGCGGTGGTGCCGGTGCTGCGCCTGGGCAAGCGCATCCGCCGCGCATCGGGCGGCATGCAGGACCGGGTGGGGGAGCTGGCGGCGACGCTGACGGAATCCTTCTCCGCCGCCCGCGTGGTCCGCACCTACCGGTTGGAGGACAGCGAGGAGGCACGGGCGCGCGGCGCCTTCGCGCAGCTCCGCGCCGCGCTGATGGGCATCAACCGCATCCGCTCCAGCCTCGACCCGATGCTGGAGGCCATCGGCGGCGTGGCGGTGGCCGCCATCCTGGCCGTGGTCGGCTGGCGCGTCTCGCAGGGCGCCGGCACGGTCGGGCAGTTCACCGGCTTCGTCGCGGCGCTGCTCATCGCCTCCCGCCCCGTGCGGGCCCTGGGCTCGCTGAACGCGGCGCTGCAGGAGGGGCTGGCCGGGTTGTCGCGGGTCTTCGCCGTGATGGACACCAAGCCGCGCATCGCCTCCCCCGCCGGGGCACCCGGTCTTCCGCCGGGCCATGGCCGCGTGGAATTCGCCGATGTTGCCTTCGCCTACGAGGGCGGCGACACGGCGCTGCGCGGGGTGAGCTTCGTTGCGGAACCGGGGCGGACCCTGGCGCTGGTCGGTCCCTCCGGCGCCGGCAAGTCCACCGCCCTGGCGCTGCTGCCGCGCCTCTACGACGTGACCGGCGGCCGGGTCACGCTGGATGGCGCGGATGTGCGGGAGGTTTCACTCGCCAGCCTGCGCGACGCCATCGCCTATGTCGGGCAGGATGCGGTGATCTTCGACGACACCGCCTTCAGCAACATCGCCAGCGGCCGCCCCGGCGCAACGCGGGCGGAGGTCGAGGACGCCGCCCGCGCCGCCGCCGCGCACGGCTTCCTGTCGGCGCTGCCGCAGGGCTACGACACGGTGCTGGGCCCAGGCGGCTCGCGCCTTTCGGGCGGGCAGAAGCAGCGCGTTTCCCTGGCCCGCGCCCTGCTGCGCAACCCGCGCGTGCTGCTGCTGGACGAGGCGACCAGCGCGCTGGACGCGGAGAACGAGGCGGCGGTGCAGGAGGCCATCGCCCGGCTGCGGGCGGGGCGGACCACGCTGGTGGTGGCGCATCGCCTTTCCACCGTGCGGGACGCCGACCTGATCGTGGCGATGGAGGGGGGCCGCGCCGTGGAACAGGGCACGCATGCCGAGCTGATGCGGCGGGACGGGCTCTATGCCCGGCTGGTGCGGACCCAGAGCTTCGTGGCAGCCTGATCCTCCGGCGCCGCCGGGCCAGGGAGCGGGGGCCCCGGGGTGGAAGCCTCTTTTCCTTGTCCCGGCGCGCTCTATCTTGAGATCGTCATGAAACGCCTCCTCCTCGCGCTCCCCCTGCTTGCCACGGCCTGCGCCGCGCCGGGGCCCACCCTGGCGCAGCGGCTCTCGCCGCTGGTGGGGCAGTCGGAAGGAAAGCTGGTCTCTACCCTGGGCGTGCCGGTGCGGACCTATGAGGCGGACGGGCGGAAGTTCCTGGAATTCCAGAGCCAGCGTTTGACCGCGCTGCCCGGCGATCCCTTCTGGGGCGGCGGCTTCGGCTATGGCGGGCGCCCCTTCGGCTGGGGCGGGGTCTGGGGGCCGCCCACCACGGTCTGGGCGCCGGTGACCTGCAGCATCACCTTCGCCCTGCGGGCCGACCGGGTGGAGGACTTCACCTATCGCGGCGAGGGCTGCGCCTGAGGGCCACGGGGCCGGCCCCCCCTTCACCGGCCCGAACGGAGCCCGCCCCATTTCCCCGCTGGCAGAAAGCCGCTCTGCCCGCTAGACAGGCACGCATTATGCGCCGCCTGCTCCTCGCCAGCCTCGCCACCCTGCTGCTGCCTGTCGTGGCCGCACAGGCGCAGTATGATCCGACCCGCCCGCGCGGCCCGCTGCAGCCCAATACCCCGGGCGCGGCGCCAGCGGTCGCGCCGCCGCCCCTGCCCGGCGCCGGCAACGGCCCCGGCGGCGCGATCCCGTCGGACAAGCCCGTGTCCAGCATGTCGCCGAACGACGAGCTCTTCGACGCCATCACCCGGGGCGACATGGCCGCCGCCCGCGACGCCGTTTCACGCGGCGCCGACCTGGAGGCCCGCAACGTCCTGGGCCTGACGCCGATCGACGCGGCGGTGGACCGGGGGCGCAACGACATCGCCTTCTACCTGCTTTCGGCCCGCGCCTCGTTCCGCCCCAGCAGCCC
>NZ_BDLP01000307.1:0-5236 GCF_001950415.1 Roseomonas sp. TAS13 | reverse complement strand
CGCTCCGCGAGGAGGGGGTTGTTCCGCCGGTATGCCATCCGGCGACCGGTGTCCTGTCCCCCCTCCTCGCGGAGCGCTCACAGGGTTCCAAGGGACTAACGTCCCTTGGCGGGGTGTCCAGAGGGGCAGAGCCCCTCTGCCCCCGGCCTGATCATCCATATCCCGCCAGGGAGCACCGGGTGGTTTCACGGGAAACAGCGGCACGCTTCCGGCCGGCTGGAAGGCGGCGCTGCCGTCTGTTCAGGGCGCGGTGAACATGGGAGTGGATGCATCATGTCCCGTCCCGTGATCCGCCGCTGGCGCCCCCTGGTCCTGATTCTTCTGCCTGCGCTAGTGCTGCTGCTTGGCGCGCCATCGGCCCATGCATCCGAGGCCTGTACGCGGCATCACCCCGATGGCATCGCGCCGTCGGTCACGCGCCCGGCGCTGGAGCGGGACACCAGCCGCCTCTGTTTCGAGGGTTTCGCCGTCCTCTACAGCGGCGTCTCGCGCACGCCGCTGGCGGTGTCCGAACATCTGACCCGCGACCGCATCCAGCAGGCGCGCCGGGTGCCACGCGACGACGCCTTCCATGCCGAGGACCAGTTGCCGGAAGAGCAGCGGTCACGGCTGTCGGATTACGCACGCTCCGGCTTCGACAGGGGGCATATGGCACCCTCAGGCGACATGGCCACGCCCAGCTCGCAGCATGAGAGCTTCTCGCTGGCCAATATCGTGCCCCAGGCGCCGGAATCGAATCGCTGTCTCTGGGAGGGGGTCGAGAGCACGGTGCGCGACCTTGCCACGGAGGATGGCGAGGTCTGGGTGGTGACCGGACCGGTCTTCCAGGGTGAGAACCTGCGCCGCCTGAACCGGCGCGTGCTGGTGCCGACCTCGCTCTACAAGGCCATCTACCTGCCGGATCGGGGGGTGGCCGGGGCCTATCTGGCGCCGAACGGGCCGGGCCTGTCCTGGCGGGCCGTGTCGCTGGACGAGTTGCGCGACATCGCCGGGATCAACGCCTTCCCCTCCCTCGCCCCCGCGATC
Organism: Roseomonas sp. TAS13; assembly: GCF_001950415.1. Taxonomy (NCBI): domain Bacteria; kingdom Pseudomonadati; phylum Pseudomonadota; class Alphaproteobacteria; order Acetobacterales; family Roseomonadaceae; genus Roseomonas; species Roseomonas sp. TAS13. The sequence continues at coordinate 4,210 of NZ_BDLP01000307.1, read as the reverse complement.
CGCGCCCGGGCCATGGCTCTGCCGGAGCCGACGCCGAACAACATCCGCGGCAGTTGCGAAGGTCAGACCGGCGGACAGGTGGCGAGCAGCGGCACGGCATCGAACCGCAGCGTCGCCCGCCGCGATACGTCCGTGGCATCCCCGGCCGGCCCGGGCATCATGGGCAGCCGCATGGCGCTGGTCATCGCGGCGGTGGTGGCCGTGGTGGTCATCCTGCTGCTGCTCCGCGTGCTGGGACGCCGCTGATGGCCGGCCGCGCCGGCGGGCCACCGGGAACACTCGCCCGTGCCGCTGAAAGGAGTTGCCGCATGACGAAGCTCAAGCCCTTCGCCGACGATGCCGCCGCCGCCGAGATCGGCGGCCTGAAGGTCGAGAACGGCCAGGACCGTATCGCCCTCTATGGCAGCCTGGACCTGACCCGGGACAAGCAGGGGCTGGCCCTGGCGAAGGAACTGCACGCGCTGCTTTCCGCCGCCCTGGCGGTGCTGGAGAGCGAGGCGGAGAAGCTCCCGGACAAGGTCGCCACCGGGGGGAATGTGGACGAAACGAAGAACCCCTTCGCCTGATCGCCGGACCGGCCCTGCCGGACCCATGGAAAAGGTTGATTTGACCGGCTGGCTGGTCAATTCTTTTCTCCGATCACCGTTCCGCCGCTGCCTGCTTCCGTCAGGGCCGGGTCCGGCGTAGGGACGGGAATGACGAGGCACGGGACCAGAGAATCCCGGCCACAGGGAGCGTAAACGATGTGGAAATATGCCGCCGGCCTCGCGCTGGTGCTCGGAGCTTCCCTTTCCGCCGCCTCGCCCGCCTCGGCGGCCGATCCCGTCCGCATCGGCGTCACCCTGTCGGAGACAGGGCCGGGTGCCTCGCTGGGCATCCCCGAGGGCAAGTCAGTGCGCCTGCTGCCCAAGGAGTTCGGCGGCCAGCCGGTGGAATGGATCATCCTCGACGACGGGTCCGACACCACCCGCGCGGTCGCCAACATGCGCAAGCTGATCGCCGAGAACCGGGTGGATGCGGTGGTGGGCTCCAGCGTCACCCCGGCCTCCATCGCCATGGTCGAGGTCGCGGCGGAGCAGAAGGTGCCGATGATCTCGCTCGCCGGCTCCTCCGCCATCGTCTCCCCGGTGGATGAGCGGCGCCGCTGGGTCTTCAAGACCGCGCAGAACGATGCGCTGATGGCCCAGGCCGTGGCCGACCACATGGCCAAGGCGGGGGTGAAGACGCTGGGCGTGGTGGCCTTCAGCGATTCCTACGGCGATGGCTGGATGGGCGTGATGAAGCCCCTGCTGGAGGAGCGGAAGATCCGCGTCGTGGCGGAGGAACGCTATGCCCGCTCCGACACCAGCGTCACCGGGCAGGTGCTCAAGGTGGTCTCCGCGAAGCCGGACGCCGTCTTCATCATCGCCGCGGGCACGCCGGCGGCGCTGCCGGCGCGCGGGCTGAAGGAGCGCGGCTTCCGCGGCGCGGTGTACCAGACGCATGGCGTGGCCAATGCCGACTTCCTGCGCGTGGGCGGCAAGGACGTGGAGGGCGAGATCCTCCCCGTCGGCCCGGTGGTGGTGGACCAGCTCCCCGACAGCCATCCCTCGCGCGAAACGGCGCGCAAGTACCGCGACGCCTACGAGGCGGAGAACGGCAAGGGCAGCGTCTCCACCTTCGGCGCGCATGCCTACGATGCCGGCATCCTGCTGAGCCACGCCATCCCCGTCGCCGCCGACAAGGCGAAGCCCGGCACGCCCGAGTTCCGCGCCGCGCTGCGCGATGCGCTGGAGGGGCTGAAGGGCGTCGTCTACGTGAACGGCACCGCGACCATGTCGCCGACCGACCATGTCGGCCAGGGCGAGCCCTCGCGCGTGATGGTCACCATCCAGAACGGCACCTGGAAGCTCCTGCCGCAGTAGCGGCACGCGGCCCTTCCCTGCCCCGCCGGGCATGGCCCAAATGGGCGGGGAAGGGCCGGTCCTCCCTCTGACGGAACACGGTCGTGGATCTCTCCATCCTCCTGGTGCTGCTGCAGGACGGGGTCGTGAGCGGCGCCATCTACGCGCTGATCGCCCTTTCCCTGGTGATCGTCTTCACCGTGACGCGCATCGTCTTCGTGCCGATCGGGGAGTTCGTGAGCTTCGGGGCGCTGACGCTCGCGGTGCTGGAGGCCGGGCAGATGCCGGGCACGGTCTGGCTGCTGATGCTGCTGGGCCTCGCCACCGCCCTGCTGCGGCTCTGGACCGGGCGCGGCCTGCCCCCGGCGCAGCAGGCGCGGCGCCTCGCCATGCCCGTACTGCTGCCGCTGCTGGCCTGGGGGCTGGCGCGCGCCGCCCTCGCGCTGGGCGCGCCGCCGCTGGCGATGGTGGCGCTGACATTGCTGATCGTCGTGCCGATGGGCGTCTTCCTCTACGACATCGTCTATCGCCCGATGATCCAGGCCAGCGTGCTGGTGCTGCTGATCGTTTCCGTCGCCCTTCACCTGGCGCTCACCGGGCTCGGCCTGGTCTTCTTCGGCGCCGAGGGCTTCCGCACCGAGGCGCTGTCCGACGCGGTGATCGAGATCGGGCCGCTCCTGGTTTCCGGCCAGTCCATCGCCGTGGTGCTGATGACGCTGCTGCTGATCGCGGCGCTGTTCCTGTTCTTCGAGCAGAGCCTGCTGGGCAAGGCGCTGCGCGCCACGGCGGTGAACCCGCTTGGCGCCCGGCTGGTGGCGATCTCGCCCGATCTCTGCGGCCGCACCGCCCTGGGCCTCGCCGCCGCGATCGGCACGGTGAGCGGCATCCTGGTCTCGGCACTCACCACGATCTACTACGACACCGGCTTCCTGATCGGGCTCAAGGGCTTCGTCGCCGCCATCGTCGGCGGGCTGGCCAGCTATCCCCTCGCCGCGGCGGGGGCGCTGCTGATCGGGCTGGTGGAAAGCTTCGCCAGCTTCCAGGCCAGCGCCTTCAAGGAGGTGCTGGTCTTCATGATCATCATCCCCGTGCTGCTCTGGCGTTCCTGGCGCATGCCGCAGAGCCTGGACGAGGAGCACTGAGCATGGCCTCGCGCCTCCTTCCCCTCGCCGCCCTGCTGCTCGCCGCCGCGCTGCTGCTCTGGCCCGGCCTGCCGGGCTTCTGGGCGGTGCTGGCAGGCTATATCGGCATCGCCTCGCTCACCGTGCTGGGCCTCGTCGTGCTGTCCGGCATCGGCGGGCTGATCTCCTTCGGCCAGGCGATGTTCGTCGGCATCGGCGCCTACACCACCGCGATCCTGACCACGGAACACGGCGTCTCGCCCTGGCTCACCCTGCCGCTCTCGGTGCTGGCGGCCGGGCTGCTGGCCTGGGGGATCGGCGCGATCACGCTGCGGCTGCGGGGCCATTACCTCGCCGTCGCGACCATCGCCTGGAACGTCTCCTTCTTCTACCTGATCGGCAATCTCGACATCTTCCACCGCTATGACGGCATCAGCGGCATCCCGCCGGTCTCCCTGTTCGGCGTCCCGCTGATCGAGGCGCGGCATTTCGCGCTGCTGGTGCTGCTCTTCCTGGCGGCGGCCATGCTGCTGACCCGCAACCTGCTGCGCTCCCGCGCCGGGCGCACCATCCGGGCGCTGCGCGGCGGCGCCATGGCGGCGGAATCCTGCGGCGTGAACACGCTGAACGCGCGCATCCTGGCCTTCGTCTATGCCGGGCTGCTGGCGGGTCTCGCGGGCTGGCTCTACGCGCATTTCCAGCGCACGGTGAACCCCTCCCCCTTCGGCCTGAACACCAGCATCGACTACCTGCTGATGGCCGTGACGGGTGGGGTGCAGCATATCGGCGGCGCGGTGCTGGGCGCCGCCATCGTCACCCTGCTGCGCGACCAGTTGCAGACGCTGCTGCCCGCGCTCATCGGCGCCCAGGGGAATTTCGAGACCATCGTCTTCGGCGCGCTGCTGATCCTGCTGCTGCAATTCGCGCCGGACGGTCTCTGGCCCCGCTTCGCGCGCCTCTTCCGCCTCGCCGCGCGCCGGGCCCCCGCCCCTGTCCCGCTTCCCACGGAGGCCGGACCCCTGCCGGTGCGGCAGCAGCCGCGCCAGGGCGAGGAGGTGCTGCGCGCCGAGGGGCTGCGCAAGGTCTTCGGCGGGCTGGTGGCGGTGAACGATGTCGGCTTCGCCCTGCGCGCCGGGGAGATCACCGGGCTGATCGGCCCGAACGGCGCCGGCAAGAGCACCACCTTCAACCTGCTGACCGGCGCTG
>NZ_BDLP01000306.1:0-5260 GCF_001950415.1 Roseomonas sp. TAS13 | reverse complement strand
GCTGACGGGCACCCGGCGAGGCCGGGGTTATGCAGCACCCCTCATCAGGAGCCTTTCCATGACCCGCACGCGCTTCGGCGCGGGTGTGCGCGCTGCTGCGCCCGTCCCCCGCCGCTCCCCCTTCCTGGGAGGCCCGTCATGCTGACTGCCGAGATGGCACGGCAGAGTTGCTTAGCCAGCGCCGCCCGTTGGCGCGGGCAGGCCGAGCAGGTTCGCGAGCACGCCGAGCGCAGCGACCTGCTGCCACGGCAACGCGAGGCGCTCCTGGCCGAGGCCGAGGCTTGCGGCCGGCAGGCCGATTGGTGGGTCCAAGGTGCGGACGATCATCTGCCGGCTGCCGCGCCTGCCGGCCTGGCAACGCTGCCGCAGTAGCCGGACGACCTGGAACACTCCGGGTCATTACCCAACCGCAAGTTGATGCCCCTTGGCAAAGACATCATCGCCAACGGCCATGCCGCTGCGTTCACGCTCGCAGTGGCCCAGGAGGTTCACCATGGCAACATTCAGCTGTTGCAGAAGATCACGGAGCAGGGCTCTGGTGATTTCACCATCGAGGTAGCATGTGCCGAAGCCGCCGCAGCGATCCTGCTCAAGGCCTACAAGGCTACACTGGCCGAGGGCTCCAGCATCGTCAAGCTGCAGGACGGCCGGGCACAGATCCTTGAGCGCGAGGAGGTGCTCGACCGCAGCGTCTCGTTCGTGCTGCTCGATCAGGAGGGCGTGGAGGTCCGCCCGGTGACCGCGCCGGATGGCAAGGGGTCGTGAAATGGGCTATATCCGAGGGGTCGTCGGCCAGCGCGCGCGCTACCGCGACCAGAGCGGGACGGCGGAAGCGGTCGACCGGACAACGCGAGTTACGGAAAGAGAGCGGCTGTGGCTGACACGATTGACCGCATTGCGGAGGTGGACCTGAGCAAGGTCGGCGACGCCGCAGCCACGATCAGCACCCTGGCGCGGACGCATGGCGTCACCACGGCTCCCGAGCCGGTGGATGCCTTTGTCGACGCTGCGACGCGGCTTTGCGACACCGAGATCACGTTGGATCCCACCGAGCGTCTGCTGGTCGGTCTTGCGCGGGCCGGGGTCCTGACCGACGAGCAACGCTTCGCGCTTCACGCCGCCTACCTGCGCCAGCAATCCGGTGACATTCGATCCGTTCGGTGACCGCGACACCCGCGGCTACCTGCGAAATCGCCTCGGAACCAACGATCCCGTCCTGATTGCCCGATTGGAGACGGCCGCCTTTGCGGCCAACGTGCTTCCGGCACTCGAAACCCTTCGGACGGCGCCGACGGTCGGCTACGAGCAGGTGCTCGACACCCATCGTCGGCTGTTCATCTCCGTCTACCCATGGGCGGGACAGGACCGCACCACGCTCGCGCCTGATATCGCCATCGCCAAGGGGGGCGTGTCGGACCTGTTCGCGCACCCGGCCGACGTGCGGCGCGCTCTTGACTATGCGCTTGGGATGGGCCTGGACGCTCGCCGCCTTCGGGTGGGACCGGGTGAGGTGTTCGGCGCCCTGGCCTACGCCCATCCCTTCCTGGACACCTACGGCCGGACGCTCATGACGGTGCATGCCGAACTCACGCGCCGAGCTGGCTTCCACATCGACTGGTCGGCAATCGGCAAAGCGGAATTCCTCACCGCGCTCACCGCCGAGCTGCGCAAGCCCGGCTCCAGCATGGACGCCCTGCTGCTGCCGCACGTTCGGCCGGGACCACAGCCGACCGAGCGCGCCGCGGCGGCGCTGGCGCGCAACCCAGGACTCAACCGGCCGGGTCCATCGCCGTCCTGAATGGCGCAGGCGTCCGCCGTGGCGTCCAGGCCGGAGCCGGCCTATTTTGGTCGCCATGTGCGGTCGTTTTGCCCTTTCCATGACCCCGGCCGGGCTCGCGAGGGTCTTCGGCACCCGCAACGCTGTACCGAACTTCGACCCGAATTGGAATCTGCCACCCAGCCAGCCGGCACCCGTGGTCCGGCGCAATCCCAAAACGGGGGAGCGGAGCCTGGATGTGCTGCGCTGGGGGCTGATCCCGCACTTCGAGAAGGATCCAGCCCACGCCCGCATGTTGAACAACGCGCGGGCCGAGACGGTCACGAAGCTGCCGAGCTTCCGTGGCGCTTTCGCCTCCCGCCGCTGCATCGTCCCGGCCGATGCCTTCTACGAGTGGCAGCGCGACGGCAAGCTGAAACAGCCCTTCGCCATCGCCCGAGCCGATGGCGCGCCGCTTGCCTTCGGCGGCATCTGGGAAAGCTGGGTCGACCCGGCGAACGGCGACACCACCCGGAGCTTCGCGATCGTCACCACGGCGGCGAATGCGACGATGGCGCCCATTCACGACCGCATGCCTCTCGTCCTGGAGGCTGCCGACTGGCCGGTATGGCTGGGCGAGGTGGACGGTGATCCGAAAACCCTCCTTCGTCCGGCTGCCGGCGCTGTGCTGCGGACGTGGCCGGTGAGCACGAAGGTCAACAGCGTGCGGCATAACGGGCGACACCTGCTGCAACCCATGCGGGAGGAGAGTGTCATGGGTGGGCCTAACCCCGCCTGATTCCAACTATGGTTTCATCGGAAATCACGACTCGCGGGCATCTTGCCTTTCGGTTGTGCCGATCCCGGGCCCGGGCGCCGCACCTCGTCGCCGCGCAGCAGCGCTGCATCGCTCCAGTTTGTCCCAGCGCCGGACCGGACCAGGCCGTTCAGCAAGTCCGAGCGGTCCACCAGCTTGCGGCAGATCAGGTGGATGATGGGGACCTCCGCGTGCTCCGTCTCCCGCTCCACCCGGCCCTCAGCCACCAGCAGCCGAGCGCCGATCATGGCCGCGCGGTCGCGCGCGCCCACATCGGCGTAGACCACAAGGTTCGCGGTGCCGAATTCGTCCTCCACGGTGATGAACACGATGCCCTTGGCCGTACCCGGCCGCTGCCGCATCAGCACCAGCCCAGGCAGTCTGATCCAGCTTCCTGGCCGTGCCGTGCCAAGCCTGCGCGTGTCGTGCAGCCCGAGGCGCTGCAGCTCCTCCCGTAGCAGCCCCAGCGGGTGCTGCCGCAGGCTGAGTCCGGTCGCCATGTAGTCCAGCACCGTCGACTGCCCGTCCGCCTCCGCCGGCAGTGCCGGGTCGGGCTCCCGGATGAGGGGTGGCTCGCCCAAGTCGGCGGTTTCGCCTACCAATCGCAGCAGCGGCGGAATTTCTCGCTCGATCGCCTTGGCTGCCCACATCGCCTCACGGCGGCTGGCGCCCAGGCTCAAGAAGGCGTCCGCCTCAGCCAGAGCCTCGATCGCCTTGCGGCCGACCTTCGCGCGCCGCGCTACCTCCTCGACCGAGCCGTAGGGCGAGCCGTTGCCAGCCCGCCGCACCTTGGCGATCCGCTGGCCTTCTTCCTCCGGAAGCCCTCCTGCCAGCCGTAGCCCGAGCCGAAGGGCGTACTCCTCCGCGCTCCGCGGGTCCGGCTCCAGCGTACTGTCCCAATCGGAGGCGTTGACGCACACGGGCCGCACTCGCGTCCCGTGCGCCTGGGCGTCGCGCACGATCTGCGCCGGCGCATAGAAGCCCATGGGCTGGCTGTTCAGAAGCGCGGCGGCGAACACCGTGGGGTGGTGGCACTTCACCCAGGCGGAGGCATAGGCCAGGTGGGCGAAGCTGGCGGCGTGGCTTTCCGGGAAGCCGTAGGACCCGAAGCCGTCGATCTGCTTGAACACCCGCTCGGCCAACTCGGGATCGTAGCCGCGGCGGACCATGCCGCCGACCAGGCGGTCGCGGTAGACCGAGACCCCCTGGGTGTATTTGAAGGTCGCCATGGCCCGGCGCAGGTCATCCGCCTCCTCCGGCGTGAAGCCGGCGGCGACGATGGCCACGCGCATCGCCTGTTCCTGGAACAGCGGCACGCCCAGCGTGCGCCCCAGCACGCGCTTCATCTCGTCGGCGTCCCCGTGCTCGATCGACGGCTTCGGGTATTCCGGCTTCTCCAGCCCCCAGCGGCGCCGGATGTAGGGATGCACCATGTCGCCCTGGATCGGACCGGGGCGCACCAGCGCTACCTGCACCACCAGGTCGTAGAACGTCGAGGGGCGCAGCCGGGGCAGCATGTTCATCTGCGCCCGGCTCTCGACCTGAAACACGCCGAGAGAGTCGGCACGGCGCAGCATCTCGTAGGTCTGGCGGCAATCGCGCGGCACGCCTGCGAGGTCGAGGTCGAGGCGGCGATGTCGCCGCAGCAGGTCGAAGCCTCGTCGCAGGCATGACAGCATCCCGAGCGCCAGGATGTCGACCTTCAGCAGCTTCAGCGCATCCACGTCATCCTTGTCCCACTCAAGGACGGTGCGGCCCTGCATGGCGGCGTTGCCGACCACGGCCATCTCTGTCAGCGGGCCCCGGCTCATGACGAACCCGCCCACGTGCGTGGCCAAGTGGCGCGGGAAGTCCTGGATCTCCTCCGCGAGCTGCAGCGTCAGCGCGAGGCGCCGTTCGGACAGGTCGAGGCCCTCGGCCTCCGCCAGTTCGGCGAGGCCCTGCTCCCGGCCTGGACCCCAGCTTGCCTTGGCCAGCTTGCCCGTCACGTCCTCCGACAGCCCGAGCGCCTTGCCCACCTCGCGGACGGCGCTGCGGCCGCGATAGCGGATCACCGTGCCGACGATCGCGGCCCGGTCGCGGCCGTAGCGCTCGTAGATGTGCTGGATCACCTCCTCGCGCCGCTCATGCTCGAAGTCGACGTCGATGTCGGGCGGCTCGTTGCGGGAGGCCGACACGAAGCGCTCGAACAGCAGGTCATGCTTGGAGGGATCGACCGCGGTGATGCCGAGCACGTAGCAGACGGTCGAGTTCGCGGCCGAGCCACGCCCCTGGCACAGGATGCCCTTGCTCCGGGCGTAGCGGACCACCTCGTCCACGGTCAGGAAGTAGGGCGCATAGCCCAGCTGCTCGATGAGCCGCAGCTCATGCGCGATCCGCGCCTCGATGTCAGCCGGCACGCCGCCGGGCCAACGCTTCGCCGCCGCCTCGCGCACCCGGCCGGTCAGCGTCTGCTGCGGTGTGCGGCCGGGCTCCAATATCTCGTCCGGGTACTCGTGGCGCAGCTGTTCCAGGCTGAAGCCTGAGCAGGCATCGAGTACCCGCAGCGTGTTGGCCAGCGCCTCGGGGTAGCCGGCGAACAGCCGTGCCATCTCGCCCGGGCTCTTGAGACAACGCTCGCCGTTGCGCTCGGCCGCGAAGCCGACTGTCTCTTGATCACATCTACGCACAGCTCCACCGTAAGGCGA
>NZ_BDLP01000305.1:0-5282 GCF_001950415.1 Roseomonas sp. TAS13 | reverse complement strand
TCGCCTTACGGTGGAGCTGTGCGTAGATGTGATCAAGAGACAGGGCGGTCGCCCGGATCTTCGCGGTGAACCTCGCCGGCGCGCTCAACACCGCCCTGCCGGCGCTGGAACAGATGCGGGGCCAGCCGCCCGGCCCCGGCGGCACCCGGGGGCGCGTGGCGGTGGTGGCCTCCATCGCCGCCTTCGTGGCCTCGCCGGGCGCCCCAGCCTACTGCGCCTCCAAGGCGGCCTTGCAGCGATGGGCCGAGGCCACGGACGCCACCACGCGCCATGGCGGCGTCCGGGTGCATGCCCTCTGCCCGGGCTTCATCCGCACGCCCATGACGGCGCACAACGACTTCCCCATGCCGGGACTGATGACGCCCGAGGAAGCGGCCCGGAAGGCCCTGGACGGCATCGCCCGGGGCCGTGGCCGGATCGCCTATCCCTGGTTCCTCTATGCCGGCGCGCGCCTGGCGGGCGCGTTGCCGGTCCGCTGGCTCAGTGCCGCTCCGGCGAAGGGGCGGGGGTAGCCGCTTCCCCGGCTGACTTCCCAGGCATCTTCCCCTGGGCACGCCGGGCGAAGACGTTCAGCCCCTCCACCGCCGCCGCGAAGGCCATGGCGACATAGACGAAGCCCTTGGGCACGTGGAAGTGCAGCCCCTCGGCCACCAGCACCATGCCGATCATGACCAGGAAGGCCAGGGCCAGCATCACCACCGTCGGGTTGTGCTCCATGAAGCGCGACAGCGCGTCCATCGACAGCAGCATCACCGTGACGGAAACCAGGATCGCCACCACGATCACCCACATCACCTGGGTCAGCCCGACCGCGGCCAGGATGCTGTCCACGCTGAAGACCATGTCGATCATCACGATCTGCGCCACGGTGGTGCCGAAGCTCGCCATGACCTGACCCGCCGCCTTGCTTTCCGCCTGCGCCTCAGGGTCCACCCGGTGGTGGATCTCGATCACCGCCTTGCCGATCAGGAAGAAGCCGCCGGCCAGCATGATCAGGTCCTTGCCCGAGACCTCCTGTCCCAGCACGGCGAAGAGCGGCTGCGTCAGGGTGATCAGCCAGCCCACCCCGGCCAGCATGCCCAGGCGCAGCACCACCGCCAGCCCCAGACCGATCAGCCGCGCCGGGCGGCGCCGGTCCACGGGCAGGCGGTTCGACAGGATGGCGATGAAGACGAGGTTGTCGATCCCGAGGACGATCTCCATGCCCGTAAGGGCCAGGAGGGCGACGATGATCTCCGCATCCATGGAAAATACGCATCCTGTCTGTGACGGCGGCCTAACGCGGCGTTCCAGGACAGGTTACGGATTATTCATCCGACCTGTCCCATCCGGCGGCGCTTCTCAAGGTGCCGCGGTACCCGGCACCGCGGCGGGGGAGGTGGGCGGCGTCCGCGTCAGTGCCCGCCAACGGGCCACGTTGCGGTTGTGCTCCTCCAGGCTCCGGGCGAAGACATGCCCCCCCGTGCCATCGGCGACGAAGTAGAGCGCATCCGTATCGTCCGGATGCAGCACCGCCTGGATCGAGGCGAGGCCGGGCGAGGCGATGGGCGCCGGCGTCAGCCCCCGGTTGCGGTAGGTGTTGAACGGATGGTCCCGCTCCAGGTCGGCCCGGGTCAGGCCGCGGTCCAGCACCCCGCCATCCGCCGCCGCATAGGCCACGGTCGGGTCGGATTGCAGCGGCATGCCCCGGCGCAGGCGGTTGATGAAGACCCCCGCCACCTTGGCCCGCTCCTCCGCCTTGCCCGTTTCCCGCTCCACGATGCTGGCCAGGATCAGCGCCTCGCGCGGCGTGGCCAGGGGCAGGTCCGGTGCCCGCTTCTCCCAGGCCTCCGCCAGCGCCTGCCGCATGGCGCGTTCCGCCCGGCGAAGCAGCCCGGCCCGGCTGTCCCCCCATTGATAGGCATAGGTGTCCGGCAGCACCGCCCCTTCCTCCAGGGCCGGCACATCGCCGGTCAGGCCCTCGGCGGCATTGATCAGGGCGGCGATCTGGCTGGCGTTCAGCCCCTCCGGGATGGTGAGGCGGCGCTGCACCGGCCGTGCCTCGCGCAGCACCTCCAGCACCTCGCGCAGCGAACCATGCGCCGGGAAGAGGTATTCCCCGGCCCGCAGCGGCCCCTCCTGCCGGGTGGCCCAGGCGGCCATGGCAAAGCCACGCTCGTCCCCGATCGCTCCGGCGTCCCGCAGCGTATCCGCGATGGCCTGGGTGCCGCCCGGCGGGATCACGATGGCACGGCCTTCGGCGAGCGGCCCGGGCGCCTGGTAGCGGTTCCAGGCCCACCAGCCCGCCCCTCCGCCAAGGAGGGCCAGCACGAGCAGCGACAGCAGGAGGATACGCAGGAGACGCAAGCGGCGGGCCCAACCTCGTTTCGGGGGAGAGGGAGGGACGGTCCGGTTCCTGTGCGGCCGCCCACGGGCACCAGTCCGGCGCCGATGGGCCGGAAGCTAGTGGAGAGGGGCGGGGAGAAAAAGAGCCGCATCGGCAAAGATACATGCCGGTAACGCGGCGGTGGCCGGTCCTCGCGGTCCGGCCACCCGGTCCCTCGCGGAGAGGGGCCGGGCCGTCAGGTCCCGTGGTGCTTCAGGGCGCCCGGCGGAACAGGATCGAGGCGTTGGTGCCGCCGAAGCCAAAGGAGTTCGACAGCGCCACGTCGATCCGCCGCTCCTGCGCCGCGAGCGGCACGCGGTCGATCGCGCTGGGCTTCGAGGGCTCGTGCAGGTTCAGCGTCGGCGGGGCCACATTGTCGCGGATGGCGAGGAGCGAGAAGATCCCCTCCACCGCGCCGGCCGCGCCGAGCAGGTGGCCGATGGCCGACTTGGTGGAGGACATCGCCACCCGGTCCGCTGCGTCGCCCCACATGCGCTCCACCGCCTCCAGCTCCAGGTCGTCACCCATCGGCGTGCTGGTGCCATGGGCGTTGATGTACTGGATGTCGCCGGGCGTCATGCGAGCCGAGCGCAGGCAGGCCTTCATGGCGCGATAGGCACCGTCATGGCCCTCGGCCGGGGCGGTGATGTGATGGGCATCGCCGGACATGCCGTAGCCGATCACCTCGCCATAGATCTTGGCGCCCCGCTTCTTCGCGTGCTCCAGCTCCTCCAGGACCAGGACGCCCGCGCCCTCGCCCATGACGAAGCCGTCGCGGTCCTTGTCCCAGGGGCGCGAGGCCTCGGTGGGACGGTCGTTGAAGCCGGTGGAAAGGGCACGGGCGGCACAGAAGCCGGCCACGCCGATCTCGGCCACCGCGGCTTCCGTGCCGCCGGCCACCATCACCTCGGCATCGCCCAGCGCGATGAGACGCGCCGCGTCGCCCAGGGCATGCACGCCCGTGGCGCAGGCGGTCACCGCGCTGTGGTTGGGCCCCTGGAAGCCATAGCGGATCGAGACATGGCCGGAGGCCAGGTTGATCAGCGCGGAGGGGATGAAGAAGGGCGAGATCCGCTTGGCCTTGCCCTGGCTGATCAGCAGCGAGGTCTCGTAGATGGCGGGAAGCCCGCCGATGCCCGAGCCGATCATCACGCCGGTGCCCCAGCGGTCCTCGTCGGTCTGCGGCACCCAGCCGCTGTCCTCGACCGCCTCGGCAGCCGCGACCATCGCCAGATGGATGAAGCGATCCATCTTCTTCTGGTCCTTGACCGGGATCCATTCGTTCAGATCCAGGCCGCCCTCGGCGCGCGTGCCGGCCGGCACCTGGCCGGCGATGCGGGCCGGCAGGTCCTTCGCGTCGAAGGAACTGATCGGGCCGATGCCGCTTTCGCCTGCGAGCAGGCGCTTCCAGACATGTTCCACGCCCAGCCCGAGCGGGCTGGCGATCCCCATGCCGGTGACGACCACCCGCCGGGGCTCATTCAACTGACCGAGCACTGCGCTTCCCCCGGAGAACCCAGACCGCCTCAGGCGGTCTTGTGCTCCTCGATGTACTTGATGGCGTCACCCACGGTGGTGATCTTCTCGGCCGCGTCGTCGGGGATCTCGACGCCGAAAGCCTCCTCGAAGGCCATCACCAGCTCGACGGTGTCGAGGCTGTCGGCGCCCAGGTCGTCGATGAAGGAGGCGCCCTCGTTCACCTTGGACTCCTCGACGCCCAGGTGCTCGACAACGATCTTCTTCACCTTGTCGGCGGTTTCGCTCATGCGCGGCTGCTCTCTCTGTAGGTGGCGGGATGGCACCCGCCTGAATTCCGTGCCGGCCGGAAACCTGTCCCGGAAATGAACCGGGGACAATCGGTGCGGCGCAGGCGGGGGGCCTTATCACGTAAGTTTCGGGTGGCCTAGGGGATAGAAAGGGCCGGACGCCATTCCCCTGCCACGATCCCCGGCCAGCGTGGCAGCCTTGCCCCATCCCGTGCCGCTCCGAATCGGAAAAGGCCGGCGGGGTGGGCAGGGCGGCGCGGGCGGATTCCCCGCCACGGCGCCGCCCGGGCAGCTCAGATCATCGCCATCCCGCCGTTCACATGCAGGGTCTGGCCGGTCACCCAGCCGGCCTCGTCGGAGGCCAGGTAGGCCACGGCGGCGGCGATATCCTCGGGCGCGCCCATCTTCTGCATGGGAATCCGGCCCATGATGGCGCCCTTCTGGGCCTCGTTCAGCGCGTCGGTCATGGCGGTCTTCACGAAGCCCGGCGCGACCACGTTCACGGTCACGCCGCGCGTGGCGACCTCCTGGGCCAGCGACTTGCTCATGCCGATCAGCCCGGCCTTGGCGGCGGCGTAGTTCGCCTGGCCCGGATTGCCGGTGACGCCGACGATGGAGGCGATGGAGACGATCCGCCCCGAGCGGCGCTTCATCATCCCGCGCAGCGAGGCCCGCGCCAGCCGGAAGGGCGCCGTCAGGTCCACCTCCAGCACGTCCGACCAATCCTTGTCGCCCATCCGCAGGGCCAGCCCGTCGCGGGTCAGCCCGGCATTGTTCACCAGGATGTCCAGCCCGCCGAGCTCGGCCTCGACCTTTTCCACCAGCGCCGCCGGCGCCTCCGGGTCGGAAAGGTCGGCCGGGATCACCGTCACGCGGTCGCCCAGCGCCTCGGCCAGGGCGGCGAGCTCGCTCTCGCGCCGGCCGGTCAGCGCCACCTCCGCGCCCTGGGCATGCAGCGCCCGCGCGATCGCGGCGCCGATGCCGCCCGTGGCGCCCGTGACCAGCGCCGCCTTTCCGTCCAGTCGGAACATGGTAACCGCTCTCCTCAGTCCGGAACCCGCCGCGCGGGCGATCCGCGTTGTGCCGGCTTTCCCGCCGGCCCTGTCCCCTGTCTCTTGATCACATCTACGCACAGCTCCACCGTAAGGCGA
>NZ_BDLP01000304.1:0-5291 GCF_001950415.1 Roseomonas sp. TAS13 | reverse complement strand
AAGCCCGGGGTCCGGGGACCGGCTTCGGTCCCCGGCGGAGAGGGGGTCCGGCGGGAGAGGCGGCGCCTCTCCCCCGGCGGGCCGCCACGCGGCACAACGGCCCAGGGCGGAAGTCCCGGCTTCCGCCGGCGGCCGGCATCGTGCCGTGCGCGGGGCGGGTGGAGCGGCCGTCCGCTGCGGGGGTGTGGCGGTCAGGCTGTCCTGGACCGTTGCGGCGGGACGAGCACCTTGTCGCGGTAGTTGCAGAATTCGCGTGCCGCGCAGCGCCAGCATTCCGGCAGCCGGGCCTTGCAGACATAGCGCCCGTGCAGGATCAGCCAGTGATGCGCGTCGCGCAGCCATTCCGGGGGGCAGCGCTTCAGCAGCGCCTCCTCCACCTCCCGCACATCCTTGCCCGGGGCGAGGCCGGTGCGGTTGCCCAGGCGGAAGATATGCGTGTCCACCGCCATGGCGGGCTGGTGGAAAGCGACGCTCAGCACCACGGAGGCGGTCTTGCGGCCGACGCCGGGCAGGGCCTCCAGCGCCTCGCGGCTGTCGGGCACCTCCCCGCCATGCCGGTCCAGCAGCATCTGCGACAGGGCAACCACGTTGCGCGCCTTGCCTTGCCAAAGCCCGATGCTGCGGATGTGCCCGCCCACGCCCTCCACGCCCAGGGCCACCATGGCGGCGGGGTTGTCCGCCACCGCGAAGAGGCCGCCGCGCGCCGGGTCGGTCGCCCGGTTCACCGCCGCATCGGTGGTCTGGGCGGAAAGGACCACGGCCACCAGCAGGGTGAAGGGGTTGCCGTAATGCAGCTCGGTCTGCGCATCCGGATTGGCGTCGCGCAGCGCCTCCAGGAAGCGCAGGGCCTGGGCGGGCGGCATCCGCCGGGCCCGGCGTGGCTCCCCCGCCGTGCCGTGCAGGGCGGTGGCGGGGCGGCGGGCGGGCCGGGACCGGGCAGCGGGCGGCTTTTCGGAGGATTCGGCTGGCACGGCGATCTCGCTAGCCTATCTTTCCCCACCATGACAGTGGATGCGCCCATGGGGGAAGCGCCCATCGGGGAGGCCCGGCACCTGGAGGAGCCCGTGCTCTTCGAGGCCGTCAGCGTGCCGCCCCGCTCCTGGACGCCACGGGCCTTCCTGGTGCTGGCGCTGCTCCTGGGCTCGGCGGCGGCGGCGCTCTGCGTGGTGTTCTTCCTGCTCGGCGCCTGGCCCATCCTGGGCTTCATGGGCTTCGAGATCCCGCTGGTGCTGGCCCTCATGGCGCTGCACCACCGGCGTTCCGGCCGGGTGTCGGAGATTCTTTCCCTGACGGCGGACCTGCTGCGGGTCCGGCGCACCGACGCGCGGGGAAGGCGGGAGGAGTTCCTGCTCCAGCCCTACTGGACCCGTGTGGAGCTGCGCAGCCACCCGGGTTCGGCCGGCCAGCTCCGGCTCCTGTGCCGCGACCGGGGGATCGAGATCGGACGCTGCCTCTCGGGCGAGGACAAGCGGGATCTGGCGCGGGCCCTGGAGACGGCCCTGTGCCGCTACCGGGAGCCCCGCTTCGACAACCCCCAGCTTCGGGACTGAGATCCGCATGGCCTGACCGCAGGGACGGGCATGGCGTTCAGGCGATGCCGACAGCCCCCGGCCAGGGGGCCTGTCTCAGTCGACCGGGGCGAGGCTCTTGATCAGGTCGAAGACCCGCTTGCGCACGGCCGGTTCCGTGATGCGGTAATAGGCGCGCACCAGTTCCAGCGTCTCGCGCCGGTTCAGCGTGTCGTCCTCGAAGCCTTCCTGCCCCTCGGCGAAGCCGGCCAGCCGGGTGCGGCTGCCGCCACCCACGCCATCGGGCATGTCGTCGAAGAAGAAGCCGATCGGCACGTCCAGCACGCGCGCGATGTCGAACAGGCGGGATGCGCCGATCCGGTTCACGCCACGCTCGTATTTCTGGACCTGCTGGAAGGTGAGGCCCAGCGCCTCGCCCAGCTTCTCCTGGCTCATGCCCAGCAGGGTGCGTCGCAGGCGGACGCGTCCTCCCACATGGACATCGATGGGGCTGGGGCGATGCTCCCGCTCGCCACGCTCAGCCGGCTCGTCCCTCGACATCTGACCGTTCTCCAATTTTCCGTTCGGCCGGCTCTTGCCAGGCACATCATCCGTACGACGGCGCGTTTCCTGGGCGTCTCGGGCGAAGGCTATCGACTGCACCATGGAGCGGCTGCCCCCTCTGTTCTCTCTATAACCTGCGATTGCAGAAAGAATTTGTCAACTCTTTTGAGATTTCTCTTTTTTTAGATCATCTCTCCCGGATTTTCCAGCACAATTTTTGGCTTCCACCGCCGGAAACCCGTCAGAAAACAGATCAGAGCCAGAAGTCCGGGTCCCCACAATCCCGTTTTCGAGAACAATGTCGGGGGCAAACGGCCAGGGAGCGGAGTGGTTACAGCCCCCATCAGGCCCAGGCCCAGATGAGCCCTCTCGCGCCCCTGCGAATCGAATACGGCCGAGATGCCCGTCTGCGCCGCGCGGGCCAGGGGCAGCCCCTCCTCCACGGCCCGCAGCCGGGCCGCCGCCAGGTGCTGGTAGGGTCCGGCCGACTGGCCGAACCAGGCGTCGTTGGTGATGTTCAGCATCCAGTCGGGCCGGTCCCGCTGCAGCACCACGGCCCCCGGAAAGATCACCTCGTAGCAGATCAGGGGCGAGAAGCCGGGCAGGCCCCCAAGCCGCAGCGTCACCGGCCCCGTGCCGGCGGAGAAGTCCATCCCGCCCCGGATGACGCGCAGCGGCAGCAGGCCGGACAGCGGCATGTACTCGCCGAAGGGCACCAGATGGCTCTTGTCGTAGCCGCCCAGCAGCTCCCCTTCGGAATCCACTCCGACCAGGCTGTTGTACACCGCCCGGAGGCTGCGGTCGGGGCCGAACTCCGCCCGGTCCGTCCCGCCCAGCAGGATTCCGCCCGGCGGCAGGGTCTCCGCCACATAGCGCCGGGCATCCGGGTCCTGCGCCAGCAGGAAGGGGCTCGCGGTTTCCGGCCAGACCGCCACGATGCGGTTGCCGGGCGGCGCGGCCTCCACGGCGCGGGCCGTCCCCTGCTTCGTCAGGTCGAGATAGCGGCGGAAGATCGCCCAGCGCGAGGCCGGGTCCCATTTGAGCTGCTGCGCGATGTTGCCCTGCACCAGTACCAGCGTCACCGGCTGGTCCGGCGGCGCATCCTGTTGCAGGCGCCAGACGCCGAGCAGGCCGAAGCCCGCCAGCCCGGCCAGCGCCCCGGCCATGCCGCGCCGGCCGAGAAGCGGGGCGCAGGCCAGCAGCACCGTGACCAGCGAGAGCCCATAGGCGCCGATCCAGGCCGCTCCCTGCACCGGCAGGGCATCGAAGGCCCAGGCCGAGCCCAGCAGGTTCCACGGGAAACCGGTGAAGGCCCAGCCCTTCAGCATCTCCGCCCCGGTCCAGGCCCCGGCGAAAGCCAGGACGCGGCGCCAGCCGGGCGGCGAGGCCCAGGCCGCCAGGGCCGGCAGGATGGTGAAGGCCCCCATCGGCAGGGCCAGCGCCGGTACGGCCAGCGGCACCGCCCACCACAGGCGGTCCGCCTCCACCAGGATCGCCTCGGTGATCCAGTAGAGGCCCGCGACCTGGAAGCCCCACCCCCAGGCCCAGCCGACAGCCAGGGCGCGCCAGCGGCCGGGCGCGACGTCGAGCAGCAGGAGCAGGCCCGGCAGGGTCAGCCACAGCACGGGCACGAGATGCAGCGGCGCCAGGGCCAGGGCTGTCAGGGCGCCCAGCAGGGCGGAAGCCGCGAGCAGGCGCCAACCATGGAGCCTTGCGGCGAATCGGGACAGATTCGTGAACACGCCGGGCTGGTAGCCAGGGGTCGCCCCCCCGGCAAGCCACAGTTGGTGACGATCGGGAGAGGCGGCTGGCTCCCCCTCCCCGGCCCGTCCCTTCCCCCTCGCTACTCCGCGGCCTGCCGCGTGTCCGCCGGGTTGTCCACCAGGGGACGGCGCACCCGCAGGCGGCGGATGCGGCGCGGGTCGGATTCCAGCACGCGGAACTCCAGCCCCGAACCGGGATGCGAGACCAGCTCGCCCTTCTTCGGCACCCGGCCGGCCAGGGTGAAGACCAGCCCGCCCACCGTGTCGATGTCCTGGTGATGCTCTTCCGGCGTCAGGATCGGGCCCATGCGGGCCTCGAAATCCTCCACCGGCATGCGGGCATCGACGTCGAGCGTGCCGTCGGGGCGCTCCACGATCTGCGGCAGCTCCTCCTCGTCATGCTCGTCGGAGATGTCGCCGACGATGGTCTCGACCAGATCCTCGATCGTCACGAGGCCGTCGATGCCGCCATACTCGTCCACCACCAAAGCGAGGTGGATGCGGGCCATGCGCATCTGCAGCAGCAGGTCCAGCACCGGGATCTGCGGCGCCACGAAGAGCGGCTTGCGCAGGATGGCCTTGAGGTCGAAGGCCGCCTCGTGCCCCACCGCCGCGAAGACATCCTTGATGTGGACCATGCCCACGATGTCGTCGAGGTTCTCGCGATAGACCGGCAGGCGGCTGTGTCCCTCGCGCTGGATCAGCTCGATGGCCTGCTGCAGCGTCAGCTTCTCGGGCATGGCGACGATGTCGGCGCGCGGCACCATGACGTCCAGCGCCGTCTTGCCGCGCAGCTTCAGGACATTGCCCAACAGCAGGCGCTCGGCGGCGTCGAGCTCGGGCGGCTCGCCCGGATCGCCCTCCTCGCCACTGCCATCCACCAGCGCCTCGAAGCGCTCGCGGACGCTTTCCGCCTCCTTCCTGCGGGTCAGCGCCCCCAGCCACCAGAGCAGGCCGCGCTCGCCCCCGCGCTCACCCTGGCCGTTCTGGCCATTGCCGTTGCCGGCGGCCGGCGTGTGCTCGCTCATCTCAGGCCACCCCTCGCCAGGGATTGGGCAGGGCGAGGCGGCGCATGATCCGTGCCTCCGCCCGCTCCATCCGCCGGGCCTCGCCCGCATGGAGATGGTCGTAGCCCGCCAGGTGCAGCGCGCCATGCGCCACCAGATGGGCCAGATGCGCGTGCATCGGCCGCCCGGCCGCCCGGGCCTCCCGCCGCACGACGCCCAGCGCCACGGCGATGTCGCCCAGCAGGCCCGGCATCTCCGCCGGAAAGGACAGGACGTTGGTCGGCTTGTTCTTGCCGCGATGCAAGCTGTTGAGGCGCTTGATCTCGCGGTCGTCGGTCAGCAGCACCGTGACCATGCCGCCGACCGGGGCGCCGCCGCCGGCCTCGGCCAGCGCCGCCACGGCGGCCTGTCTCTTGATCACATCTACGCACAGCTCCACCGTAAGGCGA
>NZ_BDLP01000303.1:0-5354 GCF_001950415.1 Roseomonas sp. TAS13 | reverse complement strand
TCGCCTTACGGTGGAGCTGTGCGTAGATGTGATCAAGAGACAGGCCGAGAAAGACGGACGAGTCCCGCGGCTGCACCCGGTTGTTCGCATTGGCCACCGCGCCGGAGGCCGGGCGCAGCGTGTTCGGCATCTCCGCGAAGGGGATCCAGCCGGTCCAGTCATGGCTGCCGTCCCAGCCCGGCGCCGGCATGCCGCCATCGCCCGAGGCCCGGATGGGCGTGCGTCCCGCCAGGAACAGCGCCACCTCGCCCGCCGCATCCGCCACCACGACGTTCTGCGCGGGGCTGCTGATGCGCGCCACGGCCTCGCCCGCCTCCTCCAGCGTCCCGGCCCGGTTCAGCGCGTGCAGCCCGGAGGCCGCCGTGTCGCCCGGTGCCAGGCTGGCCATCTGCACCGCCAGCACCGTGCCGGGGGGCGTCTCCGGGGAATCGCCGCCCGGTGCCTCCAGATCCGACACCACCGGCCCATGGCGGGTCTCACGCACCCGCAGCACCGTGTCCGGCTGGCCCCGCACGGCGATCCGTTCCTCGCGCAGCGCGAAGGGGCGGGGGCCGTCAGGGGTCTCGTAGCCCGCCACGCCCGCGAGGCGCTCGACGAAGACATCCTGCGTGTCGGAATGGGTGGTGGTGAAGCCCCAGGCCAGCCGGTCGCTGCGGCCGATCACCACGAAGGGCACGCCGGGCGCCGTGGCCCCGGCCAGGAAGCGTCCCTCCGGCAGCTCGATCCGCGCCAGATACCACAGGATCGGCGCGCCGAAGCCGAGATGCGGATCCGAGGCCAGCAGGGCGCCCCCCGTGGCGGAGCGCCGCGCCGCCACGGCCCAGGCGTTGGAGGCGCTGTCCGGCAGGGGCGCATCGCCCGGGAATTCCGGCAGGGCGGCCAGCAGCCGCCCCAGCGCCTCCGGGCCGGGCGTGCCCGGCGCCGGCATGGCCGCGGCCACCTCGGCGCTGCCGGAGGATTCGTCGGCGGGCCAGAGCTCCCCGATCCGTTCCGGCGGCAGGCTGCGCGCCAGCCGGGCACGGGCCAGCTCCGTGCGCCAGTTGCCGGACAGGTAGAGCCCCATCAGCTTGCCCCAGAGCAGGCTGTCGGCGGGCCGCCAGGGTTCCGGCGCACCCAGCAGCAGGAATTCCGGCGCGGCGAAGCGGCCGCGTTCGGCGATCCAGGCATTCACCCCGGCGGCATAGGCCTCCAGCAGGCGCCGCGTTTCCGGCGCCTGGGCCGCGAGGTCGGTCTCGGCCCGCCCGGCGAGGCCCAGCACGCGCATGAAGCGGTCGGCCCGCAGCGCCGCCGGGCCGGCGATCGCGGCGAGGCGGCCCGAGGCGCTGCGGCGCATCAGGTCCATCTGGAACATCCGGTCACGGGCATGCAGCAGGCCCAGCGCCATGGCCGCATCCACCTCGTTCCGCGCGGCGATGCGGGGGATGCCCTGGGCATCGAAGGCCACCTCCACCGGGGCGGAAAGCCCCGGCAGCGAAAGCCCCGCCTCGCGCGCCGGCAGCGTCCACCACAGGCATCCCGCCAGCGCGGCGAGGGCCAGCACCACGAGCAGGGCCAGGACCGCGAGGGCGGCGCGCAGCGGGCGGCGCGGCGGGCGGTGGCGGGGATGGTGCGGGTGGCGCATGCCCGCGCAGTATGGGCGCGGACGGCGCGGGCGCCAGGGGTCCCAGCCATGGTCAAGCCAGGGGCGGCGGGCGGCGCGGGGGTGCGGCCCCTTCCGGCCCTGGACGGAACGTGATCGGAAAGCGGGGCGGGGCGTGAAAGCATCCGCCCGCGACAGCCCTGGCACGACTCGGAACGGGAGACGCCTTCGCATGACCACCCCAGAAAGGGTCTGGGCGGAACCGCCCCGCACCGGGGCCTATCGCTGCCGCTTCAACCCCTTCGCCGCGACGCTGCGCTGGACCGAATGGGGCCCGCTGGACGGCGACCCGGTGATCTGCGTGCACGGCCTGACCCGCACCGGCCGGGACTTCGACGTGCTGGCCCGCCTGCTGGCCGGGCAGGGCCGGCGGGTGATCTGCCCCGATATCTTCGGGCGCGGCATCAGCGACTGGCTGGTCGAGGGCGCGCTCTACAGCGTGCCGACCTATGTGACCGGCCTGGCGCCGATGCTGGCCTCGCTGGAGCGGCCCTATGACTGGGTCGGCACCTCCATGGGCGGACTGATCGGCATGTCGGTGGCGGCGCTGCCGGGCAACCGGCTGCGGCGCCTGGTGCTGAACGACGTGGGCGCCTTCATCCCGGCGGAGGCGCTGTCGCATATCGGCGCCTATATGGCGGAGGCGCTGAGCTTTCCCGACCTGCCGGCGCTGGAGCGGCACCTGCGCGCGATCCATGCCGGCTTCGGCCGGCTCACGGACGCGCAGTGGCGTCACCTCGCGGAAACCAGCGCGCGGGCGACGGTCGATGGGCGGCTGGTGCTGCACTACGATCCGGCGATCGGCGAGCCGATGCGGCTCTCGCCCGCCGCCGATGTCGATCTCTGGGCGCTCTGGCGGATGCTGGACCTGCCGGTGCTGCTGCTGCGCGGCGAGGACAGCCCGCTGCTGCTGCCGGAGACGGCCGCGCGGATGCTGGAACGGCCCGGCACCGAACTGGCGGTGATCCCGGGCTGCGGCCACGCGCCGGCCCTGATGAGCCTGTCCCAGACCTCCCTCGTGGCCCGCTTCCTGGCGCGCGAGCGGGATGCACACGCGGAGGTTACGCCGTGACGAAACGTATCAGCCATGCGCGACCGGCAGGAACCGTGCCCGCGCCCCCGGCGTTCCCGGACCGTCTTCCCGGCTCATGCAGCCGGGTCCGGTAACCTGAGGAAACCTGCCCGATGACACCGCTTTCCCGCCGATCCGCCCTGTTCCTGGGCCTCGGGATGCCCGCCCTGCTCTCGGCCTGCGCCAGCACCTCCACCCCGCCCGCCGGCCCGGCCGACCCCACGGGGCTGGCGGACCCCGAGATGAAGGCGCTGCTGGAGAGCCTCGCCTCGCTGAACCCGAAGCCGGTGGAGACCCTGTCGCCGCTGGAGGCGCGGCTGCAGCCCGGCCTGTCCGACGCGGTGAAGCGGCTGCTGCTCCAGAACGGCAGGTCCACCGACCCGCGCCCGCTGCCGCTGGTGCGCGACATCTCCATCCCCGGCCCGGGCGGCGCGCTGCCGGCCCGCGTCTACAGCTCGGCCCAGCTCCCCGAGCGCCGGGGACAGAAGCCGCTGCCGCTGATCGTCTATTTCCATGGCGGCGGCTGGGTGCTGGCGGACCTCGACACCTATGACAGCTCCTGCCGCGCCCTCTCGGCCGACGCGAACGCCGTGGTGGTCTCGGTGGACTACCGCAAGGCGCCGGAGAACAAGTTCCCGGCGGCGCATGACGACGCCTATGCCGCCTATGTCTGGGCGGTGCGCAACGCCACCGTGCTGGGCGCCGATCCGAACAAGGTCGCCATCGTGGGCGAGAGCGCGGGCGGCAACCTCGCCTTGGCCACGGCGCTCGCGGCCCATGCCGGCAATGCGCCGAAGCCGATGGCCGTGGGCGCCATCTATCCGGTCGCGGGCACCGACCAGACGCCGTCCTACAAGCAGTTCGCCAATGCCAAGCCGCTCGGCACCCCGGCGCTGCTCTGGTTCCTGGGGCAGTACACCAATGGCGGATCGGACCTGCAGGACCCGCGCCTGAACATCTACGGCAAGGCGGACCTGCGCGGCCTGCCGCGGACCATCATCGTCAACGCCCAGATCGACCCGCTGGCCGATGACGGCGCCCGGCTGGAGGAAGCGATGCGCCGGGCCGGCGCGCCGGTGGAACGGCAGGTCTATCCCGGCGTGACGCACGAGTTCTTCGGCGCCGATGCCGTGCTGTCCAAGGCCAGGGAGGCGCAGACCTACCTGGCCGGGCGGCTGCGCGAGATCTTCCTCGATACCCCGGCGCCCGCCGCCCCGCCGGCCCCGCGCGGCCGCATCCGCCCGGTGCCGCCGCAGCACCGCTGAGGACACCGCCCGGGGGAGGATTCTCCCCCGGGCGCTCCGTGCCCCCGGTGTTTCAGCCGGCGCGCAGCCGCCGCGCGGCGTCCAGCGCGAAATAGGTCAGCACCCCGTCGCAGCCGGCGCGCTTGAAGCTCATCAGCGCCTCCAGCACCACGCGGTCGCCATCCAGCCAGCCGTTGCGGATCGCCGCCATCAGCATCGCGTACTCGCCACTCACCTGGTAGGCGAAGGTCGGCACGCCGAACTCGTCCTTCACCCGGCGGATGATGTCGAGATAGGGCATCCCCGGCTTGACCATCACCATGTCGGCGCCTTCCGACAGGTCCATCGCCACCTCGCGCAGCGCCTCGTCGGAATTGGCCGGGTCCATCTGGTAGGTCTTCTTGTCGCCCTTCAGCGCGCCGCCCGAGCCCAGCGCGTCGCGGAAGGGGCCGTAGAAGCCGGAGGCGTACTTGGCCGCGTAGGACATGATCCGCGTGTCCACGAGGCCCTTCTCGTCCAGCGCCCGGCGGATGGCGGCGATGCGCCCGTCCATCATGTCGGAGGGGGCGAGGCAGTCGATCCCCGCCTCGGCCTGCACCAGCGCCTGCTTCACCAGCACCGCGACGGAATCGTCGTTGTGGACATAGCCGTCGCGGATCACCCCGTCATGGCCGTGGTCGGTATAGGGATCGAGCGCCACGTCGCCGATCAGGCCAAGCTTCGGGAAGGCGGCGCGCAACGCGCGGGCGGCGCTGCAGATCAGGTTCTCCGGATTGTGCGCCTCGGTCCCCTCGGCATCCTTCCGCCCGGCCGGCGTGGCGGGAAAGAGCGCGACGGCCGGGATGCCCAGCTCCACCGCCTGGCCCACATGCTCCACGATCCGGTCCAGCCCGACGCGGAACTGGCCGGGCATGGAGGCCACCTCGACGGGCGCCCCATTGCCCTCGCGGATGAAGATCGGCCAGATCAGGTCATCCACCGAAAGCCGGTTCTCGGCCACGAGACGACGGGTCCAGTCGTCGCGCCGGTTGCGGCGCGGGCGGGCGAGGGGAAAGCTGGGAATGATCACGCGGTTCTCGGGCCTCTGCGAAACGGAGCCGCCGGGCGCCAGGGGCAAGGCCCTGGGACGCCGGGCGATCCGGCCATCGGAGCCCCCTATGTGGCCAAACCGCCGCCGGATGCCAAATTCCCGTTGCGCTGGGCTGCGGCCAGGACCGGAAGGGTCTGGCGCGGGCCGCGCATCCGCTGCGTGCCGCCCATCCCCGGGGCGGCGGGAGATCCTGGCATGAATCCGTTCCGCCCACGCCCGCCGCGCCGGGGCCCTTGCCTGGGCCCTTTGGCGGCCCTGGCCTGCCTTCTGTCCTGTCTCTTGATCACATCTACGCACAGCTCCACCGTA
>NZ_BDLP01000302.1:0-5355 GCF_001950415.1 Roseomonas sp. TAS13 | reverse complement strand
GCCGGGCGGCCAGAGCAGCCAGGCGGGCCGGGTCGTCCAGCACCACGAAGACGGGTCCCGCCCCATGCCGGGCGCGTTCCCAGGCGGCGAGTGTCAGTTCGCCGCCGATCCCGGCGGGGTCGCCCATCGTCAGGGCCAGCGGAAGGGCTTCGGCGTCCATGATCGGCCAGAGGTGATGTGGGATCGCTGGAATGGGGCAGGCAGCCGTGCAAAGAAAAGCGGCGGCGGGAACATGCCTGCCCCGTCGCCAGCGGGGTGTTTCAAAGCGTGACTCAGAGGTCCGGGTAGGAGTGCGTCTCCGCCGCACCGCCCGGATGCGTCACCGCCCCCAGATGCGCCGGGCCGACGAGCTGGGCGTATTTCCACAGCGCGCCACTGTTGTAGTCCGTGCCGCGCGGCTTCCAGGCCGCCTTGCGCGCGGCGAGTTCCTCCTCCGGCAGCAGCACATCGATGGTGCCGGCATCGGCGTCGATCACGATGCGGTCGCCGTTGCGCAGCAGCGCGATCGGCCCGCCCACCGCTGCCTCCGGCCCGACATGGCCGATGCAGAAGCCGCGCGTGGCGCCGGAGAAGCGGCCGTCGGTGATCAGCGCCACCTCCGCCCCCATGCCCTGGCCATAGATCGCGGCGGTGGTGGAAAGCATCTCCCGCATCCCCGGCCCGCCCTTCGGGCCCTCGTAGCGGATGACGATCACGTCGCCGGACTTGTAGGCGCGCTGGTCCACGGCGGCGAAGGCGTCCTCCTCGCAGTCGAAGCAGAGCGCCGTGCCCTCGAAGCGGCGGTTCTTCATCCCGGCCACCTTCACGATGGCACCGTCCGGCGCGAGGTTGCCCTTCAGCCCGACCACGCCACCGGTAGGCGTGATCGCCTTCGACACCGGGTAGATCACGTCCTGGTCGGTCGGGAAGACCACATCCGCATGGTTCTCCGCCAGCGTCTTCCCCGTCACCGTCAGGCAGTCGCCATGCATCAGTCCCGCATCGAGCAGCGCCTTGATGATCACCGGGATGCCGCCGACCTTGTGAACATCCAGCGCCACGTATTTCCCGCCCGGTTTCAGGTCGGCAATATAGGGCGTGCGGCGCATGATCGCGACCACGTCGTCCATGGTGAAGCGGATGCCCGCCTCATGCGCAATGGCCGGCAGGTGCAGCCCGGCATTGGTCGAGCCGCCGGTGGCACCCACCACCACCGCCGCGTTCTCCAGCGATTTCAGCGTGACGATGTCGCGCGGGCGCAGGTTGCGGCGCACCAGCTCCATCACCGCCCGGCCCGATTCCACCGCCCAGCGGTCACGGTCCTCATAGGGCGCCGGCGCCCCGGCCGAGCCGGGCAGTGCCAGCCCGATCGCCTCGCTCACCGTGGCCATGGTGTTGGCGGTGAACTGCCCACCGCAGGCCCCGGCGCTGGGGCAGGCGACGCATTCCAGCGCGTGCAGCTCCTCGTCCGACATGCGCCCGGCGGCATGCATGCCGACCGCCTCGAAGACATCGACCACGGTCACGTCGCGGCCCTTGTAGGTGCCGGGCAGGATCGAGCCGCCATACATGAAGACGCTGGGCACGT
This sequence comes from Roseomonas sp. TAS13, assembly GCF_001950415.1. NCBI lineage: Bacteria > Pseudomonadati > Pseudomonadota > Alphaproteobacteria > Acetobacterales > Roseomonadaceae > Roseomonas > Roseomonas sp. TAS13. Next base: position 3,788 of record NZ_BDLP01000302.1, on the reverse strand, counting down.
TCAGCCGTAGCATCGCCATCATCATGCCCGGCAGCGACTTGTCGCAGCCCGCGAGCCCCACCAGTGCGTCGTAGCAATGCCCGCGCACCGTCAGTTCCACCGTGTCGGCGATGGCGTCGCGCGAGGCGAGCGAGGACTTCATCCCCTGGTGCCCCATGGCGATGCCGTCGGTCACCGTGATGGTGGTGAACTCGCGCGGCGTGCCCTGAGCCTCCCGCACCCCGGCCTTCACGCTCTGCGCCTGACGATGCAGGGCGATGTTGCAGGGCGCGGCCTCGTTCCAGCAGGTGGCGACCCCCACCAGCGGCTGGGCGATCTCTTCCTCGGTCATGCCCATCGCGTAGTAGTAGGAACGGTGCGGCGCGCGCTCCGGCCCCACCGTCACATGGCGGCTGGGCAGGCGGGACTTGTCCCAAGCACTCATTCTTCGGCTTCCTTGGCCTGCGTTTCCCCGGCGCCGGTCCGGAACAGCCGGAGGCTGCCTCCCCCGGCTCCGGTCATGGCAAAGGCAGGATCGCCGCAGGCGGGGTTCCGCTCCACCCCAAATCGGCAGCAGCCGGGGCACAGGCGCGCGATGAGGCCCCGGGGAGCCCCTTGCGCGCGCCCCAACCCCTCAGGCCGCGATGCGGCCCAGCGCGGCCTCCAGCCGGGCGATCTCCGCCTGGGCGGCGGCGAGGCGCTCGCGGTTCTCCTCGACCACTTCCGGCTTGGCACGGGCGACGAAATCGGCGTTGTCGAGCTTGGCGGCGATCTTCCTCGCCTCCGCTTCGGCCTTGCCGCGTTCCTTGGCCAGACGCGCGCGCTCGGCATCGATGTCGATGATGCCGGCCAGAGGCAGCATGATCGTCGCCTCCCCTAGCACCGCCTGCGCCACGCCCTTCGGCGGCTCCCCGGCCAGCGGCTGGATCGCCTCGATCCGTGCCATGCGGCCGATGGTGTCCAGCCAGCGCTGGCCACGCGCCAGCACCTCCGGCCCCGCCCCCTGCACCAGCAGCGGGAAACGCTGGCTGGGCGGTACGTTCATCTCGGCCCGCACGCCGCGCACCGTGGAGATCAGCCCGACCAGCCAGTCCATCTCCTCGCGCGCCGCCTCGGGCTCGCTCACGCGCACCGGCTCCGGCCAGCCGGTGTGGATCAGGCTCAGCTCCGGGCCATAGCCCATCCTGTGCCACAGCTCCTCGGTGACGAAGGGCGTCACCGGATGCATCAGACGCAGCAGCACGCCCAGCACGTGCTGCGCCGCGCCCTTGGCCTCGCGCGCCTCCGGCGTGTCGCCCGAGGCGAGCGCGGGCTTGGCGAATTCCAGGAACCAGTCGCAGAAGGTGTCCCAGGCGAAGCGGCGCACCGCGGCGGCGTATTCGTCGAAGCGATAGGCCTGCAGCGCCGCCGTCGCCTCCCGCACCGCGAGGTTCGCCGCGTCGATCACCCAGCGCGCCAGGGGCGTGGCGCAGGCCTCCGGCAGGAAGCCGGGATCGGCCTGGATGCCGTTCATCTCGCAGAAGCGCGCGGCGTTCCACAGCTTGGTGATGAAGGAGCGGCCGTTCTCCACGCGCGAACGCCCGAGCTTCACGTCACGCCCCGGCCCGGCCAGCGCGGCGATGGTGAAGCGCACGGCGTCGGCGCCGAAGCTGTCGATCAGCTCCAGGGGATCGATCACGTTCCCCTTGCTCTTCGACATCTTCTGGCCCTTCTCGTCGCGGACCAGCCCATGCATGTAGATGGTGCGGAAGGGCACGTCGCCCATGAAGTGCAGGCCCATCATCATCATCCGGGCGACCCAGAAGAAGATGATGTCGAAGCCCGTCACCAGCACGTCGGTCGGGTAGTAGCGCGCGAGCTCCGGCGTCCGCTTCGGCCAGCCCAGCGTGGAGAAGGGCCAGAGCGCCGAGGAGAACCAGGTGTCGAGCACGTCCTCGTCGCGGGTCAGCGCCTCGTCCCGCCCGTAATGGGCGTGGGCCTGCGCCTGCGCCCCGGCCTCGTCGCGCGCCACGAAGGCGGTGCCGTCCGGCCCATACCAGGCGGGGATGCGGTGGCCCCACCAGAGCTGGCGCGAGATGCACCAGGGCTCGATCTCCCGCATCCAGGCGAAGAAGGTGTTCTCCCACTGCCTGGGGACGAACTGCATGCGCCCGTCCTCGACCGCGGCGATGGCGGGCTTCGCCAGCGTCGCCGCGTCGCAGTACCACTGCATCGTCAGGCGCGGCTCGATCGGCACGCCGGAACGGTCGCCATGCGGCACGGCATGGGTATGCGGCTCGATCTTCTCCAGCAGCTCCAGCCGTTCCATCTCGGCGACGATGGCCTCGCGTGCCTTGAAGCGGTCCAGCCCCGCCAGCGAGCGCACGAAAGCCGGGTCGGCGATGCCCTCGGCTGCGGCGAGCTCGCCCCCGATCTCGTCGAGCGTCACCCGCGCCTCGGCATCCAGCACCGAGAGAGAAGCGAGGCCATGCCGCTTGCCAACCGCGAAGTCGTTGAAGTCATGGCCCGGGGTGATCTTCACCGCGCCGGTGCCCTTCTCCGGGTCGGAATACTCGTCCGCCACCACCGGGATCCGCCGCCCCGTCAGCGGCAGGATCACATGCTTGCCGACGAGGTCGCGGTAGCGTTCGTCTTCCGGATGCACCGCCACGGCAGTGTCGCCCAGCATCGTCTCGGGCCGCGTGGTCGCCACAGTCAGGAAGCGGCCGGGCTGTCCCTCCACCGGATACCGCAGGTGCCAGAGATGTCCCTTCACCTCGCGGCTCTCCACCTCCAGGTCGGAGATGGAGGACTGGAAGACCGGGTCCCAGTTCACCAGTCGCCGGTCGCGGTAGATCAGCCCCTGCTCGTGCAGGGTGACGAAGACCTCGCGCACGGCTTCGGACAGGCCCTCGTCCATGGTGAAGCGCTCGCGCGGCCAGTCCAGGCTGGCGCCGAGCCGGCGGAGCTGCCGGGTGATGGTGCCGCCGGACTGCGCCTTCCATTCCCAGACATGCTGGGTGAAGGCCTCGCGCCCGATCTCGCGCCGCTTGAGGCCCTGGGTGCCGAGCAGGCGCTCCACCACCATCTGGGTGGCGATGCCGGCATGGTCGGTGCCGGGCTGCCACAGCGTGTCCCGCCCCTGCATCCGGCGCCAGCGGATCAGCATGTCCTGCACCGTGAAGGTCAGGGCATGGCCGATATGGAGGCTGCCCGTGACGTTGGGCGGCGGGATCATGATCGTGAAAGGCTGGGCCGGGCTGTCCGGACGGGCGGAGAAGGCCCCGGAGCTTTCCCAGCCTTCGTAGAGCTTCGCCTCGAAATCGGCGGGCGTCAGGGTCTTTTCGAGCATGGCGCATCCCTGTGCCGGGAGACGCCCGAACGTCAAGTGCGGAAGGGTTGCGTCCGGATCAGAACACCCTTCCGCACCCCGGCCTCAGGAGGCCGGGCGGCCGAGCACCCGCTCGATCTCGGCACGCACCATGCGCTCCACCATCCCCGGCAGATGGGCATCCAGCCAGTTCTTCACCAGCGGGCGAACCTCCTCGCGCACCACGTCCTCGATGCTCGGGCCATTGCGGGAGATGACGCTCTTCTGCTCGGCCGCCACGGCGCGGGCCAGCTCGCTCAGCGCCGCGGCGGCGGCGGCGGCCGTGGAGGGCGCCAGCAGCGAGCCGTTGGACGGCACCGCATCGGGTGACGGTGCCACGGGGGGCGGGCCGGACGGGGCTTCGGGTGCGACCATCATCGCCTCGGTCAGGGTCAGGGGTTCGGCGGCGGGCGCCGGTGCGGGGCCTGTCTCTTGATCACATCTACGCACAGCTCCACCG
>NZ_BDLP01000301.1:0-5370 GCF_001950415.1 Roseomonas sp. TAS13 | reverse complement strand
CCTGCATCATCACCGTATCCGCGCCGGGCGGCAGTGGCGCGCCCGTCAGGATGCGGGCGGCGTGGCCCGGCGGCAGGGGGGCCGCCGCGTCGCCCGCCGCCACCCGGCCGGCCAGCGGCAGCCAGCCGCCTTCCGGCCCCAGATCGGCCCCGGCGAAGGCATAGCCGTCCATGGCGCTGTTGCCGAAGGGCGGCAGGTCGATGGGCGCGACGATGTCCTCCGCCAGCACCCGCCCGCGCGCGGCCAGCAACGGGACGGCCTCGGCCCCGCCCGCCAGGGGCGGCAGGCGGGCGATCAGCGCCTCCGCCTCCGCCAGCGTCAGCGAGCCGTCGCCGCTGGCGAAGCAGTCGTTGCTCAGCCGGGCCAAGGGGCGGCGAATTCCAGCACGAGGTCGGCCACGCGCTCGATCTCGTCCAACCCGGCATGGGGCAGGCCGCCCGGCGGCGGCGCGTCGGAGACCACGGCGCGGATGGCCGGGTCTTCCGGATGCAGCCAGGGGCGGCCGTTGGCGGCGCGGAAGACCTCCAGCTTCGGGTGGAGGTCGCGCTTGAAGCCCTCGACCACCACGAGGTCCACCGGCGACAGGCGGGACAGGAGGAAGGCCAGGCCGGGTTCCGGGGCGTCGCGCAGCTCGGTCATCAGCGCCCAGCGGCGGGTCGAGGAGACCAGCACCTGCCGCGCCCCGGCCATCCGGTGGCTGTGGCTGTCCTTGCCCGGCTGGTCCACGTCGAAATCGTGGTGCGCGTGCTTGAGCGTCGAGACGGAGACGCCCCGCGCGTTCAGGCTGGGGATCAGGCGGGTCAGCAGGGTGGTCTTGCCGGCGCCGCTCCAGCCCGCCAGCCCGATGATTCGCCTGGGTCCGCTCATGCCTGTGTTCCGTCCTGTTGCCGCCCTTGTCCCGCTGGCGGGCCCGCATCGCTACCCGATGTGGGGCCGGGCCGGAAGCGTGCCCACCCCCGCCATCTCCCCCTCCACCCATGGGACATACCGCCCCATCTTGCCGCCGGGGGCGGACGATCCCGCAACCGGGCGGGTCCGGCCCCGAAGACACAATGGAGTGTATGCGCATCATGACCGAGACGAACCCGCTGATCCGTCTGGCCCGGCGCCCCACCGGCATCCCCACCACGGAAGACCTGGTCTACGAGGAAGCGCCGGTCCCGCAGCCCGCCCCGGGCGAGGTGCTTGTGCGCAACCGCTTCCTGTCGCTCGACCCCTATATGCGCGGCCGGATGAACGACACGAAATCCTATGCCCCGCCGGTCGCGCTGGGCGCGGTGATGGAGGGGCAGAGCGTCGGGCAGGTCGTGTCCGGCCCTGGCTTCGAGCCCGGCACCTGGGTCCTGGGCGGCAGGGGCTGGCAGCACTACTGCTCCGTGCCGCCGCACCTGCTGGTGCCGGTGGATGCGGAGGCCGCCCCGCCTTCCGCTTATCTGGGTGTGCTGGGCATGCCCGGCACGACCGCCTGGGTGGGCTGCACCGAGATCGCGCCGGTCAAGCCGGGCGAGACCTTCGTGGTCGCGGCAGCCTCCGGCGCGGTGGGCGCCGTGGCCGGACAGATCGCGCGGCGCATGGGCGCGCGGGTCGTGGGCATCGCCGGGGGCGCGGAGAAATGCGCCTATGTGCGGGACGAGCTCGGCTTCGATGCCTGCGTCGATCACCGGGGCGAGGATCTTCCGGCCGCGCTGGCGGAAGCCTGCCCGCGCGGGATCGACGTCTATTTCGAGAATGTCGGGGGCGCCGTGCAGCGGGCGGTCTGGCCTCTGCTGAACCCCTTCGCCCGCGTGGCCATGTGCGGCATGGTCGCGGAATACAATGACGGCACCCCCGCCCCCGGCCCGAACCTGATGAGCGCGGTGCGGAACAAGCTCAGCATCCGCGGCTTCATCGTGGGCGATCATCCGCGGCAGTTTCCCGTCTGGCGCGAGACCGGGGCGCGCTGGCTGCGCGAGGGGGTGCTGACGTACCGCGAGGATGTGGTGCACGGGCTGCGCAACGCGCCCGGGGCCTTCGCGGGCCTGCTGTCGGGGAAGAACTTCGGCAAGCTGGTGGTGGCGCTGGACTGACGGCGCCAGACGGAAACGGGGCGCCCTGGCGGGCGCCCCGTTCCATTCTTCCGGATGCGGCCCGGCCCCTACTCGGCGGCCGGCACCGGGGCGGCGAGGACCACCTTCTCCTCGGCCTGGCCGGACAGGGCGGCGTTCAGCTTCGCGCGGTCCAGCTCGCCTTCCCAGCGCGCCACCACGACCGTCGCCACCGCGTTGCCGACGAAGTTGGTCAAGGCGCGGCACTCGGACATGAAGCGGTCGATGCCCAGGATCAGCGCCATGCCGGCGACCGGCACGGAGGGCACCACGGAAAGCGTCGCGGCCAGGGTGATGAAGCCCGCGCCGGTGATGCCGGCCGCGCCCTTGGAGGAGAGCATGGCCACCAGCAGCAGCAGGATCTGGTCCCAGATGCTGAGGTCGATGCCCACGGCCTGGGCGATGAAGAGCGCCGCCATGGTCATGTAGATGTTCGTGCCGTCGAGGTTGAAGGAATAGCCCGTCGGCACCACCAGCCCGACCACGGACTTGGCGCAGCCGGCCTTCTCCATCTTCTCCATCAGGGCGGGCAGCGCGGCCTCGGAGGAGGAGGTGCCCAGCACCAGCAGCAGTTCCTCCTTGATGTAGCGGATCAGCGCCAGGATGGAGAAGCCGTTGTAGCGGGCGACCGCGCCCAGCACGACCAGCACGAAGAGCAGCGAGGTCAGGTAGAAGGTGGCGATCAGCATCGCCAGGTTGGCGATGGAGCCGATGCCGTAGCGGCCGATGGTGAAGGCCATGGCGCCGAAGGCGCCGATCGGGGCGGCCTTCATCAGGATCGCCACCAGCTTGAAGATGCCGGCGGAGAGCGAGTTCAGCACGTTCATCAGCGGATCGGCCTTCTCCCCCACCAGGGAGAGCGCGATGCCGAGCAGCACGGAGAAGAACAGCACCTGCAGGATGTCGCCGGATTCGAAGGCGCTGACCGGCGTGTTCGGGATGATGTTCATCAGGAAGCCGGTGATGCTCGTCTCATGCGCCTTGGCGGCGTAGCCGGCCACGGCCTTGGGATCGAGCGAGGCCGGGTCGATGTTCAGCCCCGCGCCCGGCCGGATCACGTTGGCCACGATCATGCCGATGATCAGCGCCATGGTGGAGAAGGTGATGAAGTAGAGCATCGCCTTGCCGGCGACGCGCCCGACCTTGCCCATGTCGCGCATGCCGGCGATGCCGGTCACCACGGTCAGGAAGATCACCGGGGCGATGATCATCTTCACCAGCTTGATGAAGGCATCGCCGAGCGGCTTCATCTCCTGGGCGAAGGACGGGTAGAAATGGCCGAGCAGGATGCCGACGGTGATCGCGAAGAGCACCTGCACGTAGAGCTGCTGGTAGAGCTTCTTCGGCTTGCGTGGCACGGCCACGGCGGTGGGTTGGACAATGGCCATTGGATGCTTCTCGCCCCTGTGCTGGGCCGCGTCCTCTGCGGGGCGCGGCGTTCCGGTTTCCGACGTCACGCCGGAGGCCGGCGTTCACGGGGCCTACGGCAAGGCCCGTGCCAGGAGACGCGCGGAAGGATAGGCGATGCTAACCCCTTCATCTTCTATAAGATATTTCATGCCGCAATGCAGCATCGGCGGCAGGGCGATGCGGTTCTCCACACAGTCCCGGACGCGGTAGTGCGGATTTCCACACAGCCTGGCGCCGGATGAGAGAAGCCCTTCCCGGCCCCGCACGGCAGCCCGTGAGGCGGCGCTCCCGGTGGCACCTCCGGTGGCGCCGCATCGCCTGGCTGCTGCTGCCGCTGCTGCTCCTTCTCCTGCTGGACCGGGTGGCCGATGGCCTCGCCACCCGCATCGCCTTGTCCGACCTGCGGACCAGCGCCCGGGCCGAGGCGGAGCTGCGCATGGCCCTGCTGCGCAGCGAGATCGACAAGCAGCGCAGCCTGCCGGTGGTGCTGGCCAGCGACCCGGACCTGCGGCGGGCCCTGGAAACCCGCGACCCCGCCCTGCTGGGCGCGCTGAACGCCAAGCTGGAGTCGCTCAGCGGAAGCACGGGCGCCGGGGTGATCTACGCGCTCGACGCACAGGGCATGACCCTGGCGGCGAGCAACTGGCGGCAGGAGGACAGCTTCGTCGGCAACGACTACAGCTTCCGGCCCTATGCCCGGCTTTCCATGGAACGGGGCTCGGCCGAGCATTTCGCCCTGGGCACCGCCAGCCACCAGCCGGGCCTCTACCTCGCCCGCCGGATCGACGCGCCGCCCTTCCCTGGCACCGCCGGTCCCCGGACGCTCGGCGTCATCGTGGTGAAGACGCTGTTCGACCGCGTGGAGGAGGGCTGGCGGCCGCTGCACCAGCCGGTGCTGGTCACCGACCGGGCGGGCGTCGTGCTGGTCACCAGCGAGCCGGCCTGGCGCTTCCGCGCCATCGTGCCGCTTCCGGAGGAGGAGCGCCGGCGCATCCGCGAGAGCCTGCAGTTCGGCGACGCGCCGCTGGCGCCGCTGGCGCCGCTGCCGCTGCCGGATGCCGGCTCGCCGGGGGCGGAGGCTCCTGTTCGCCTGCGCCTGCCCGGCGCCGCGACGGAAAGCTTCCTCCTCACCCGCGTCCCGGTGCCCAGCACGGACTGGACCCTGCACCTGCTGACTCCGACCCGGGTGCCGGTGGAGCTGGCCACCGCCGCGGCGCGGCTGTTGACGCTGCTGGCGGGGCTGCTGGCGCTGCTCCTCGCCTGGCTGACGCTGCGCCGCCGCCGCCGCCTGGGGCTGGACATGGCGCGGCAGCGGCGGCAGCGGGAGGAGCTGGAGGCCGAGGTCCGCCTCCGCACCGCCGAGCTGGAGCGGGCCAATGCCAGCCTGCGGGCGGAGGGCGAGGAGCGGCAGCGCGCCGAGGCCGCCATCCACCGGCTGCGCGACGATCTGGTGCAGGCCAACAAGCTGGCCATCCTGGGGCAGATCACCGCCAGCGTGGCGCATGAGATCAACCAGCCGGTGGCGGCGATCCGCTCCTTCGCCGACAATGCGCGGCTCTTCCTGGAACGGGGCGACGCCGCCTCGGCCACTCGCGGCCTCGGCACCATCGCCGGGCTGACCGAGCGGATCGGCGCCATCACCGGGGGGCTGCGCGGCTTCGCCCGCAAGGCCGGGGGCAGCCTGGAAAGCGTGCCGGTGCGGGCGGCGGCGGAGGCGGCGCTGCTGCTGCTGGGCCACCGGCTGCGCCAGGATGCCGTCGCGGTGGTTCTGGACGTGCCGGAGGAGCTTTGCGTGCGCGCCGAGCGGGTGCGGCTGGAGCAGGTGCTGGTGAACCTCGTGCAGAACGCGGTCGAGGCCCTGGACGGGAGGCCGGGC